>CAZMMY010000161.1:2459-2719 GCA_964567495.1 uncultured bacterium | reverse complement strand
TGTCCGTCAGCTCTTTTTCGGAAAGAACGCGCACCAGATCCGCCGCGGTGACCTCAAGTTCCGGGTCCATCCGCATGTCCAAAGGGCCGTCATGCTCGAAGCTGAACCCCCTGGCCGGGTCTTCAACCTGGTCCGATGAAAACCCTATATCAAGTAATACGGCATTCACGGCGGGAATGTTTAGGGAATCCAAGACAGAGTCGAGATTTACGTAGTTTTCACGGTGCAGGGAGACGTGGGGGTCGTCTTTGAAAACGTGC
>CAZMMY010000161.1:0-2449 GCA_964567495.1 uncultured bacterium | reverse complement strand
AATACTCGCTGGATCCTGGTCCAGACAGATAAGCCTGCCCGAACGCCCAACCGCCTCTAGCATCCTCATTGAGTGACCGGCACTCCCCATAGTGCCGTCCACTGCAATGTCGCCCTCTTTAAGGTCCAGGACCTCGAGGGTTTCAGATAATAAGACAGGTTTATGCAGCAAAGCTCCGGATCGCCTCTTCCTCGGAGCGGAAGGACTCCATAAGGTCGCTGACGCCGATCATCTTAAAGGTACTCTCAACTTCGGGACGGAGGTTGCAGAGCTTGATATCGCCCTTCTGGGCGCGGACCTTCATGAGCCTGTCGACCAGGATGCCCAGACCGGCCAGCTCGACACGCTTGGCTTCGCTCAGGTCGAGCAGAAGCTTCTTGTGGTTCTTGTTCAGGAGGCGGGTAAGGCGCTCCTTGATCTTGATCATTTCAACCGCATTCAAATCCCCATGGAACCGAAGGACCTCGACCCCCATCTTCGTTCTCGTCCTGTAAGCCATTTACTCCCCCTTTTCTCTCCTACTGCTTGTCTGTGATGAGCTTTTCAGCCAGCTCTTCGAAATTACCCTTGTTTGAGTTGAAAAATTCGTTCCACTTCTGCTTCGCCCAGATTTCGATCCTGTCCGAGACGCCGATGATGACGCAGTCGGTCTTGATGTCCGCATACGTCTTCAGGTAGCCGGGAATCAGGATCCTTCCCTGTTTGTCGCAAATCACTTCTGATGCGCCTGAAAAATAAAGCCGGTTGAATTTGCGGGCTTCGGACTGGGTAAACGAAAGTTCGCGGAACTTCTTTTCCTGCTGCTTCCACGATTCCTCGGTAAACACAAATAAGCACTGGTCCAGGCCGCGGGTGATGAAGAACTTTTCAACGTAGTTCTCCTTGAAGATCTCCCTGAACTTCGCAGGGATGATCACCCGGTCCTTGTTATCCAGCGCGTGCTCGAATTCACCGTAGAACATTTATTTTGTCCCTTTGGCTTTCGCTTTATTCACCACAATCACCCACTTTGCCCCACTTCTTTATCGGCAGAAGTATATCTTGAGCTTAATTACTCGTCAACACGGTATTTAAAGAAAAATGAAAAAAAGAGGCCTTTTAAAGAGAAAGCACAATATCTGGTGGGGGCGGTGAAGGCAGAGCGCTAGAAATGGGTTAAAACGGCACTATAAAGCAGAAAAACAGGGTTTTATGCGGGAATTACGGGAACTTTGGGGTATTAATCTTCGACGTAAAGGATGCGGGAGCAGTTCTCGCAGGTCACGAGAGCCTGGTACATGCGGACTTCATTCAGAAGCTGGGGGCGCATCTTGATCTGGCAGGCGCCGCAGGTTTCCCCGTTCACCTTGATCAGCCCAATACCCTGCTTCTTTTTGACGATGAGGTCGTAAAGACCGAACACATCCGGCGGGACCGAATGGACCATCTCGTCTCTTTTTTTCTTGAGCCCTTCGATCGCTTCCTGATGGGCCTTGATCTGTTTATCAAGCTCGGCTTCCTTGCCGGCGTAATCTTTTTCGATGACCTTCAGGCGCTCGCGCTCTTTTTTGACTTCCTCGTCAGCCGCTTCGACAGAATCCATGACCTTGATGATTTCCTCTTCCAGAAGGGCGCCGTCCGCCTTGAGGGAGGCGATTTCCTGCTGCAGGGCCGAATATTCCTTGTTGGTCTTAACCGAGGCAAGCTGGCCGTCCAGCTTCTTGACGTTGGCTTCTTTCTGGGAAAGTTCGCCGTCTTTTTCCTTCTGCTTCAGCTGGAGTTTTTTATAGTCGGCTTCGAGCTGGTGCAGATGGGCTTTTTCAGCTTCAAGCTGCTGCTTGAGGACAGCTTTCTGTTCAGGAATTTCTTCGCTCTTGCGCAGGGCGAGATAGAGCTCCCTGTCCAATTCCTGAATATTTTTGAGGATGTCGATACTTTCTTTTATCGTCAGCATTTCCGAAGACTCTCTCCCTTGAGGCAACAAGAAAGAAATTATAGAGGAGATTCAGGGAACCAGCAAGCTGAAATCTTCAGACTGCCTTGTCCCCTTTGAGCCCGAGGCTCAGGTCAATCAGCTCGCTGATCTCGGAACGCGTAAGCTGGACGCGAGAGCCCGGATCGCCGCCTTTCTGAAGACTGAGGGAAATAGAGCGGCTCATAGCAGCCAGGGGCTCCGCCCCGCTCATGACGATCTCTCTGAGGGCCACCGCCGGGCCGGCCGCCGACTTCAGGATCAGGTATTCAAAGCTCCTGAGCTTGGGGACCATTTCAAGAAAACTCTTGCCGCTCTCGAGCTTGGGCAGAAAGACCATCGGGAAGAAAGGCTGCTGAAAACGGGCGTCCAGTTCGTCGAATTCCCGCACCAGGGCAGGCCCATCCGTATATGCCAGCGGCTTGAAAAGCACCTTCCCGCCAAGGATGCCGCTAGGGGTCTTGAGAAAGAAAATGTCTTCGCGGTCCTGCGCCATGG
>CAZMMY010000160.1:0-5026 GCA_964567495.1 uncultured bacterium | reverse complement strand
TCCAGCCGATGGCTTCTTTCTGAAACGGGTCTAGCTCGAATTTCATAGAACGTCTATAATTGCACAGATGAACGAAAAAGACATTCAGGAAAAAATTGAGAAAGATTTCTCGTGCCGCCGCTGCGGCGAATGCTGCCGCAAGCCGGGCTTTGTTTATCTTTCCGAAAGGGAAGCCGAGGAAGCGGCTGCGTTTCTGGATCTTGAGATTCGCGAGTTTATGGACCGCTACTGCGACCTGCTGGACCGCCGCCAGATCGTTCTGAAGAAACTTCCGGATGAGGCATGTATCTTTCTGAAAGGACAAGAGTGTGTCATTCACCCCGCCAAACCCGGGCAGTGCCGGGACTTTCCTCGTAAATGGCGCACCCCTGCCAGCTTCGAGTACTGTCAGGGGCTGAAGGTTATTTTTTCATAACCCATTACATTATATATACTTATAAATATGGACTAAAAGAGTCTGACTAGCGTATAATTATAGTGTAAACAGGGGTAAATATGAGATTTACAACGAAAACAGAATACGGCCTGGTTTGTTTGATCTATATGGCGAAGCACTCCGAAAGTAAACCGGAGCCCTTCACTATTAAAGAATTGTCTGCGGCCGAAGGTTTTTCGCCTACTTATATGGAGAAAATCCTGCAGAGCCTGCGCGCGGCCAAAATCGTCGTATCGCATCACGGCCAGCAGGGTGGTTATGCGCTGGCCCGGCCGGCGGCCCAGATCACGGTTCTTGAGATCATTGAGGCGCTGGAAGGCTCCACGTTCGATGTGTTCTGCGAGCCCGATGTGCGCAAGGAAATTACATGCAACCATTTTTCGCTCTGCGGCATGAAGCCGCTCTGGGGCAAGAGCAAGGAAGTACTGGACCAGTTTTACGCCTCGATCACCCTCGACATGCTGGTCAAAAACGGGCTGCAGTCGGCGGAAGTCATGCTGAAGTTTCCGGAATAGGAAAATTTATGACGCAAAATACAAACAAACAGCCGACTCTGGATGAATTCGTAAACAGGGAATATCAGTACGGATTCCAGACCAAAATCGAACAGGGCCGCACCATCAAGGGCCTGAACGAGGAGACCGTCCGACAGATCTCCGCTTATAAAAAAGAGCCGGAGTTCATGCTGGAATTCCGCCTGAACGCTTTCCGCCAGTGGCAGAAAATGACGGAGCCCAAATGGGCCAGCGTCCATTACCCGCCTATTAATTACCAGGACATCATTTACTATACTGAGCCGAAAAAGGCGCCGGAAAAACTGAACAGTATGGAAGAGGTGGATCCCGAGCTGCGCAAGACGTTCGAGAAGCTGGGGATTCCCCTGATCGAGCAGAAGCGCCTGGCCAACGTCGCGGTCGACGCGATTTTCGACAGCGTTTCCGTTGCCACCACTTTTAAAGAGAAGCTGAAAGAAGCGGGTGTGATTTTTTGCTCGTTCTCCGAGGCTGTGCGCGATTATCCCGAGCTGATCAAAAAGTACATGGGCTCCGTTGTGCCCGCGACCGACAACTATTTCGCGGCCCTGAACTCCGCGGTTTTCTCCGACGGTTCGTTTGTGTTTGTGCCCCGGGGAGTCCGTTCGCCCATGGAGCTTTCCAGCTACTTCCGCATCAACACCGAGAACTCCGGGCAGTTCGAGCGCACCCTGATTGTCTGTGAAGAGAACGCGCACGTCAGCTATCTCGAGGGCTGCACCGCGCCCAAGTTTGACACGAATCAGCTGCACGCGGCTGTGGTCGAACTGGTTGCGCTGGAAAATGCCGAGATCAAGTACTCGACCGTCCAGAATTGGTATGCGGGCGACCCCAAGACCGGCAAGGGCGGTATTTTTAATTTCGTGACCAAGCGCGGCAAATGCCTGGGCAACCGTTCCAAGATTTCCTGGACGCAGGTTGAAACCGGTTCCGCGATTACCTGGAAATATCCGAGCTGCATCCTGATGGGCGACAACTCGGTCGGCGAATTTTTTTCGGTCGCGCTGACGACGGGGTTCCAGCAGGCGGACACCGGCACCAAGATGATCCACCTGGGCAAGAACACCAGGAGCACGATCATTTCCAAAGGTATCTCGGCCGGGCAGTCGGTCAACAATTACCGCGGCCTGGTGCAGATGGGGCAGAACGCGGAAGGCTCGCGCAATTTCACGCAATGCGATTCGCTGCTCGTCGGATCCAAATCCACGGCGAACACCTATCCTTACATGGACGTGCAGAACCCCGCGACGCAGGTGGAGCACGAGGCCTCGATTTCCCGCATCAGCGACGACCAGCTTTTTTATTTCCAGCAGCGAGGCATCGCGGCGGAGGCAGCTATGGCTTCGATCCTGAGCGGCTTCTGTAAAG
Source organism: uncultured bacterium (assembly GCA_964567495.1). GTDB lineage: Bacteria > Omnitrophota > Omnitrophia > Omnitrophales > Aquincolibacteriaceae > CAYLPP01. The sequence continues at coordinate 2,689 of CAZMMY010000160.1, read as the reverse complement.
ACGTTTTCCGCGAGCTCCCTATGGAGTTTGCGGTCGAGGCCACCCAGCTTCTCGGTTTGAGGCTGGAAGGTACGGTTGGATAAATTTCAATAATTGAAAATTTGTAAAGGATAATGAACATGCTGTCGGTCAAGAACCTCCACGCAAAAGCAGGCGAAAAAGAAATCCTCAAAGGCATCAGCCTGGAAGTCAAGGCGGGCGAAGTGCATGCAATTATGGGCCCCAACGGCTCGGGTAAAAGCACGTTCGCGAAAGTGCTGGCGGGTGACCCCGCCATCGAGGCGACGTCGGGCGACGTCCTTTACGAAGGCAAGGACCTGCTGACCATGGAGCCTGAAGACCGGGCGCTGGCGGGGGTTTTCCTTGGCTTTCAGTATCCTGTCGAAATTCCGGGCGTGAACAACGCTGCCTTTCTGCGCATGGCCTACAATGCCAAGCGCAAGGCGCAGGGGAAGGACGAGCTTGATCCCATGGAATTCGATGACCTTCTCCAGGCGAAGGCGAAGCTCGTGGAAATTTCCTCCAGCTTTCTCGACCGCTCCGTGAATCACGGCTTTTCGGGCGGCGAGAAAAAGAGAAATGAAATCCTTCAGATGGCGGTGCTCGAGCCGAAGCTCGCGCTGCTGGACGAGACCGATTCCGGTCTGGACGTGGACGCGCTGCGAGTCGTGGCCGAAGGGGTGAACAAGCTGAGAACGCCGGACAACGCGGTTGTGCTGGTTACGCATTATCAGCGCCTGCTCAATTACATTCAGCCTGACCGCGTGCATATTCTGGTCGGCGGCAGGATCGTCAAGTCAGGCGACAAGTCGCTGGCGCTCGAGGTCGAAAGCAAGGGATACGACTGGATCACGGACGGGAAGGCCGCGTTGAAATAATGAGCAATTACAAAGATTCTCTCAACAGCCTTTCTTTTCAGCCTGCGGCGGACGAGCCAGCCTGGCTTGCAGAGTGCCGTCAAAGGGCGTTCGAGCGTTTCAAGTCGCTGGGCCTGCCCACGCGCAAGATGGAAGCATGGAAGTACATGAGCCTGGAGCCCGTGTTTCAGATGCGGGCCGCAGCCGCGCCGAAAGCGGTCGATAAAAAATGGCTGAATTCTCTTCCTGGGAAAAAAAGCGGGAATCTTTTCGTGTTTCTGAATGGTGTTTATTCGCCGGAGGAATCCTCCGCGGAAAAAAGCGGCGTGCAGTGGATTTCACTCAAGGCGGAACGGACCAAGCCGGCTTCATTGGAATTTGAGCTGGAAACGAACCCGTTTAACGCCGTCAACGCGTTCAGCTTCGACGATGCCTTCCTGCTCCGCGTCCCGAAAGACACGAGGCTTGAAGCGCCTGTGCGTTTCCTGTTTGCTTCGCAGGGGGACAGCGAGGCCTCGCCGGTTTCTTACCCCAGGATTTTCATCGAGGCGGGCGCGGGCAGTAAATCGGAAATCGTTCTGGAATTTGCGGATGCGGACACCGGAAGATATTTCATGGACGCTGTTGTGGACTTCCGCCTGGAAGCCAACGCTTCAGTCTCTGTTTCGCAGGCCCAGATGGGCGGCAGGGACGGCATTCTGCTCCTGACTTCCGCTGTCCGTCAGGCCGACGGCAGCGCGCTCGAATGGACTGCGTTCAGCCACGGCAGCTGCCAGGTGCGCAACGAAATCACCGTGAACCTGGAAGGGAAACAGGCTTCCTGCGACCTTCACGGCCTTGCTCTGCTTGACGGCAAGTCGCAGATTTTCCATCACGCCTTCGTGCATCACATTGCGCCGCACTGCATGAGCCGCCAGGCTTTTAAAAATATTATGACCGGCGAAACGGTCGCCGAGTTCGACAGCCTGGTCCATGTGCGCCGCGGAGCCAATCAATCCGACTCGCGCCAGATGGACCGGAACCTGCTGCTTTCGCGCAAGGCGCGGGCGTTTTCCCGCCCCCAGCTCATGATCGGCGCCGACGACGTTAAAGCCAACCACGGCGCGGCCACCGGCAAGCTGGAAAAAGACGAGATGTTTTACCTGCGCAGCCGCGGGCTTTCCGAAAAGACGGCCCGTTTCCTGATGACTTACGGGTTCGCCGAAGAAGTCCTCCAGGAGATGGGGGACGCCGAGCTGCGCGAACGCCTGGAAGATTTCGTTCGCGGCAAGGTCGAAGCCCTCGCGGCCGAAGAGGCGCTGTGATGCTGGCCCAGTCTCTCGACCTTAAAAAGATACGCAGGGATTTCCCTCTGCTGGCCAACAAGATGAACGGCCATCCGCTTGTTTATCTCGACAACGCGGCCACCACCCAGAAGCCCGTTTCCGTAATCGAGCGTATGGATCGCTTTTACCGCACCGAATACGCCAACATCCACCGCGGCGTTTATACCCTGAGCCAGGAAGCCACGTTTGTGTGCGACCAGGCCCGCGAAAAAATCCGCAAGTTCCTGAATGCCGCAAAGTCCGAAGAGATTATTTTTGTGCGCGGCGGGACAGAGGCGGTGAATCTCGCGGCCGTGTCTTACGGCCGCAAGTTCCTGAAGGCCGGGGACGAGATCATCATCTCTGTCCTTGAACACCACGCCAACATCGTGCCCTGGCAGCAGCTTGCGCAGGAAAAGCAGCTGGTTTTGCGCGTTATTCCCATGAACGATAAAGGCGAGCTGATTATGGGCGAATATAAAAAGCTGCTTGGTCCAAAAACGAAGATTGTGGCTGTGACGCACGTCT
>CAZMMY010000159.1:4279-5048 GCA_964567495.1 uncultured bacterium | reverse complement strand
AATACATCGTCGCGATCCCGGAGTTCTTTTTTAACATTTGATTCCCGCCTGCGGGGGAATGACGAATAAATATGGCTGACAAATTCCCGAAACTCTACGACCTGAAGAAAACGACCGTCGTTTTCACGTTCGCCGGCCTTTTTTTGTTCGTCAGTCTTGTGGCTCTGGTCCTGCAGGATTCCACCCGCGAGTGGAAGTCTTATCAGCGCAGGTTTATGGAATACATGCGCGGTAAAACATCGGCCGAGATCGAGGCTGCAGAAAAAGCCGTAGACCGCAAGAAACAGGAAGAGCTTGGATTCCTCCTTAAAACGGCCCAGGAAACGCTCGCCGCCCGCCATGACGAACTCTCAAAGATAGAAAAAAATAATACGGCGGTCGACATTGAATACACCAGAGCCAAAACACGCTACCAGGACCTGAAACAGCGGCAGGAGTCCGACCGTTATTTCTTCGAAGAAGCACGCGAGCACAAGGACGAAAAAAAAGCCGCCTATTTTCGGGGCCGTATGGAAAAGCGCGCGCGCGAGTTTGAGGCTTCGAGGCTTGAGATGGAAGCCGCTGAAACCAAAAAGGAAGGCGGCGAGGAGGCGCTCCGCAAGCTGCGCGAAAACGTTGAAAACGCGCAGAAGGAAATCGCGGCGTTCGAGAAAGAGCTGAACGGGCTTCGACGCCGCGAAAAGAAGCTGGAGTTTGACTGGATCAAGGCCGTGCTTTCCGCCCCCATGCTGGACTTCATCCGGCCGCCGATGCAGATCCAGCAGATCGT
>CAZMMY010000159.1:0-4269 GCA_964567495.1 uncultured bacterium | reverse complement strand
TGCGTCTTCGTGAGCCGCAGACGGCCTTTGCTCGCGTGGTCGAGGACCTTCACGACGACTATTATTTCAGCCGCCCGCAGAAGGTGGACCGCTGCATTACCTGCCACCTGGGCATCGACCAGAAGGGCCTTGAAGGTGCTCCGGCCCCGTTCAAATCTCACCCGCGGCTCGACCTTTTCCTTTCCTCGAATTCTCCGCACCCCATGGAAAGCTTCGGCTGCACGACCTGCCATGGCGGCAGCGGGCATTCGGTCAGCTTCACTACGGCGTCGCACACCCCGCGGAATGAAGAGCAGGCCCGGGCCTGGGAAAAAAAATACCATTGGCATCCCATGAAGCACTGGAGCGACAAAATGCTCCCGGCCAATCATATGGAAGCCGCCTGCGCCAAGTGCCATAACGGTGTCTCGGTAGTGCCGCAGGCCCCGAAGCTGAATGAGGGCCGCCAGCTGGCGCAGACCTTCGGCTGCTTCGGCTGCCACACGGTGCAGGGATTTGAGAAGGCGTGGAAAGCCGGGCCCGGCCTCGAGCATGTGCAGAGCAAACTGGACCAGGACTGGATCGTGCGCTGGCTTCAGAACCCGCGCGACTTCAGGCCTTCGACCAAGATGCCCCGCATTTTTCATTTAAGCAACACATCCGACCCCGAAAGCGCGGAGAAAAGCAACGCGGCTATCGCGGGCATCGCCGCCTACCTGATCAAAAATTCCGAACCGGTTTCACTGAGCAAGGCGCCGGTGCCGGTCGATGCGGTGAACGGCGAAAAGCTGATCAGGGAAATTGGCTGTCTAGGCTGCCATACGGCGGCCGGCGCGTCGGCCAACGACCACGGGCCGGAGCTGACCGGTATGGGCAGTAAAGTCAAGCCGGAGTGGCTTTTCACCTGGCTGAAAGACCCCAAGCATTACTACGCCGGGACGCGCATGCCCAACATGCGGCTTTCCGACCAGGAAGCCGCGGACATTGCCGCGTACCTTCTGAGTCTTCGCAACGAAAAATTCGAGAGCCTGCAGGCGCCGCGCGTGAAGCCCGAGATTGTGGACGACATGGTCCTGACTTATCTCAAGGGCAGCATGCGCCAGGAGCAGGCCAAAGCCGAAATGGCCGGGATGAGCGCTGACCAGCGCCTGGAATTGATCGGAAAAAAAGCCATCGCGCACCAGGGCTGTGTCGGCTGCCATAACATCAAAGGTTTCGAGGACGCCAAGCCTGTCGGCACCGAGCTGACGGAAGAGGGCTCCAAGGAAGTCGACAAACTGTCTTTCGGTTTCGCAGACATTCCCAAAACCCGGCAGGCCTGGTTTTTCCAGAAACTCAAAGAACCGCGCATTTTCGACCACGGCAAGGACGTTTCATATCTTGAAAAACTGCGGATGCCGCAGTTTGATTTCACGGACCAGCAGGCCGAGTCTCTGGTCACATTCCTGCTCAGTCAGCAGAAAGCGCACATCCCGCTTTCCATGCAGAAGCGGCTCGACCTTCGCGAACAGCATGTGGAAACCGGCAGGCATATGGTCCAGCAATTCAACTGCAACGGCTGCCACACGCTGGACGGTGTAGAAGGCCGCGCCCGGAAACTTTTTGCGGACATCGGCAACGCGCCGCCTGCGATCGACGGCGAAGGCCGCAAGGTCCAGCCTGAATGGCTCTATCACTTCCTGGGCGAGCCCGCGACCATCCGCCCGTGGCTGAAATACCGCATGCCGACTTTTGGTTTTGACGGCAGCGAGCTGTCGGCGCTCGTGCAGTATTTCAACGACCTGGATAAAGTGCCGCCCGTTTATGACCGCGCAAAACCGGCGGCTTCAGCGGAGGAAATCGAGGCAGGGCACAAACTGTTCCAGACTTTCCAGTGCATCAAGTGCCACAAGTCGAACCCGGAGCCCGGGCTCACGGCCTCGTTCCTGGCCCCGGACCTTGCGGTTTCGAAAGAGCGGCTCAGGCCGGAATGGGTCGCGGACTGGATCCGCGAGCCGCAGCTCATCCAGCCCGGGACGATGATGCCGACCTTTTTCGCGGACGGGCAGTCGCCGGCCACTGATATTCTGGGCGGGGACGCAGGAAGACAAATTAAGGCCATGCGCGATTACCTTTGGGTTTTCGAGCCTGAAGAAACGCGCGTCTCCGCCGTCAAATCATAAACCCGCCGCCAGGTGGCGGCAGAGGCAAAACAGGGCTATAATACCGCTTCAACCAAAGGAAGGATTTATGAAGAACATTCTTGTTTTCTCAGCCATTTTTTTCACCGCCGCAAACGCATGGGCCGGAAGTGTGTCCGGAAAGGTTTCGTTTAACGGCACGCCGCCCGCACCGTCCAAGCTGGATACGGGCGCCGACCCAACCTGCGCCGCGCACAGCCCGCAGGGCGTTCCGAACGAAGAGCTTCTTGTGACTAACGGCGGCCTGCAGAACGTGTTTATTTATGTGAAGGAAGGCCTGCCCGCGGGCCAGACGTATCCGGCCCCCGCGGTAAAAGCTGTCCTGGACCAGAAAGGCTGCCGTTATGTTCCTCACGTGCTTGGCCTGCGTACCGGCCAGGAACTGGAAGTCCTCAACAGCGACCCGACGCTTCACAACGTCCACGGCCTGCCCAAGGCTTCCAAGGAATTCAATCTCGGCATGCCGATCCAGGGCATGAAGCTGAAACGCAAATTCGACAAAGCTGAGGTCATGGTGAAATTTAAATGCGACGTCCATCCCTGGATGAGCGCATACGTCGGCGTGCTGGACCACCCGTTCTTCTCGGTCTCCGCCGCTGACGGGGCTTTTGAGATAAAAGATCTCCCCGCGGGCACCTATACGCTGGAAGCCTGGCACGAAAAACTCGGCACTCAAACCGCTCAGGTAACGGTCGGCGACGGCGCCGCCGCCGAAGACTTCACTTTCGCGGGGTGATAGTGCGATTGATTCCGGCGTTAAAAGGATTTTTACTTTCTTTCCTGGCGGTCTCGGCGGCGCATGCTGCGACCCTCCAGGGGAAAGTCTTCCTGGACGGAAACCCGCCGGAAAATCCTGTCATCAGCATGGACGCGGACCCGGTCTGCAAGGCCGCGCACCAGGGCCAGGTCCGCGATATGAAAGTCGCGCTGAACGCGGACAAGACGCTGCAGAATGTGTTCGTATACGTCAAAACCGGAGCCCCTGAAAAAACGGAAGCTCCGAAGTCCGCCGCCATCCTTGACCAGAAGGGATGCATTTACACGCCGCACGTCCTGCCGCTTCAGACCGGCCAGCCGCTCAGCGTGAAAAACAGCGATCCGACGCTCCACAACGTGCACGGCCTGGGCAAAAACAACCCTGAATTTAACCTCGGCATGCCCATGCAGAACATGAAACTGGAGCGCACGTTCTTTAATCCTGAAGTCATGATGAAGTTCAAATGCGACGTCCATCCCTGGATGAGCGCCTATGTCGGCGTACTGCCTCATGCCTTTGCTTCCGTCAGCTCCGAGGCCGGCGCTTTCACGATCGAAGGCCTGCCGCCCGGCGAGTATACGCTGGAAGCCTGGCACGAGGTTTACGGAACACGGACGCAGAACGTGAAGGTCTCGACCGCGGACGAAACCCAAAGCGTGGATTTCAAATTCAGCGCAGCCAGGATCCAGGACGAGGCCAGCGGTGTTTCGATCAAGACGAGTGAGCCCAGGCCTGCTGCGGGGCCCGCATATGACGACTCCAGGGCGCTTGACGTGCCGCGTGAAAAAACCGGCTGGTGGCTGCCCGAAAACATTTCCACATTCGGCCCCAAGATCGACCGGCTTTTTTACATTATTCTCTGGCTGACCGGAACCGTGTTCGTGGGCGTGCAGATCACGCTTTTCGCGTTTCTTTTCATGTACCGGTCCAAAGGCAAAGAGAAAGCCTATTACACTCACGGCAGCAGTACGGTTGAAGTCGTCTGGACTGTGATCCCAGCGGTCATCCTGGTCGCGCTCGCATTCATGGGGCAGGGAGTATGGGCGGAAGTCAAAATGAAGATGCCGACCTCGCCGGAGACCGTTCAGGTCCGCGTGCAGGCCGAGCAGTTTGCCTGGAACATCCAGTATCCTGGCGCTGACCAGAAATTCGACACGTCCGACGATATCCGGAACATCAACCAGCTGCACATCCCAGTCGGCAAACCGGTTCGCGTGACCCTGACTTCAATTGAAAAAGAAGACAAGCCCGCTGTCCTGCACAGTTTTTTCCTGCCCGAGTTCCGTTTGAAACAGGACGTGGTCCCCGGCATGGCCATCGACGTATGGTTCGAGGCGAGAAAAACGGGAAAGT
>CAZMMY010000158.1:0-5056 GCA_964567495.1 uncultured bacterium | reverse complement strand
CGAAGGAGAAGGAACCGGAGATTTCGCCAAATTTTACGGTGAAGGTTTTGATGTTTTCGGCAGCATGTCGGAATCTATCATGGGCGGCACCGGCAGCCTGGCGAGCGAGTCCAGCATCCTGCTCATGGGTTTTTACAATGCCAATGAGCACAATGAACCCATTCTGTGGGGCATTGATCTCCAGAGCTATAACGTCAATACCGGCGGCCTGACGACTTTCAGCGGCGACGGCTTTTTCGGTTTCGCGGGCGGACGTTTTGCCAACGGCGAGGTCACGGGAAACGGAAGTTTCATTTACATCCTGAACGACGGCAATTATGAAGAATCTTATTCTGCCGGTGTTTTTTCGGGCGGTCTCGACGGCTCTTACGAAGAGTTCAGCGGCGGAAACGGCATGTGGCAGGCTTCCGGCGATTTCAGCGGAACTCAGTACGGCTCGACCTCGTACGCGCCCGAATGGCTGAACAGCAGTGAAGCCTCCATCCTGACGGAACGTGAGCTCACAGGCAGCGGTTTCCTACTTCCTTTTAACGGCGAAAATTTTTACATGGAGGGCGCTATCGGCGGCTTCCTGGTAAACCTCGACGGACAGGAATACGGCACGGAATGGGGCATCTGGGCCGGTTTTATCGGCGGTTATTACGAATTTCAGAACTAAGGCCCGGTAAACGGTGATTTCCGTCTGGGTTTCGGCGCGATCGCCGGGGAAGAATACGGTTACAGCGAAGAATACCCCATTTACATCGCGGGCGTGGTTACCGGTAATTTTGACGCTTTCGAAGACTCCTCCGCGGGCACCGTGGACGCAGAGGTCAACGGCGTGTGGATTTCCGAGCAGGGCACGAGCGAAGAGCAGTTTGTGACCGTGGGCACGATTAACGGCCAGGCGGCGGGCGATTTCAGCGGTGAGGGGGCGGAAGGCACCTGGGAGTCGGCTGCGGTGGGCGAATGGGCCGCGATCGCCGAGCTCGACAAGGACGCTATCGGCTTCAGCCAGATCCAGGATATTCTTTCCAATGTTGCGGTCAGCGAAATCTTCAACAGCACGCTGACCGGCGCCGGCAGCTTCGGCGAAGGCGGGGGTTCGATTACCGGTACCATGGACACCTCGTTTTTCTCCGGCATCGAGCTTGGCGGCTTCTGGACCGCTATTTTCAACGGCAGCTTCGCGGGCCTTCCTGAAGGCGGCTCGGGATGGTCGGCCAGCTTTGCTAATGAGGATGTGACCGCGCAGCTGACTAACGGCTCCTGGAACAACGGGCAGTGGATCGCCGACGTGTCGGGAAGCGTCAACGGCGGCGTCGATTTCTCCGGCCAGGCCGGCGGTACTTATACGACCAACGAAACTGACCCTGCGTCCGGCAATTTCACGGGCGTCGGCGTCGGTACATGGCAGGGCCAGGGACAGTGTCAGGAATGCGTCTAAAGCGGTTTTCGTTTTCTGCGGCGTTTTTTTTACTTCAGCTTTCTTTTTTGACCGGCTGCGGAGGTTCCAAACCGGCCGCGCCCGCGCACGATTCCGTCGCGACGGTGGACGGCGTTTCAATCGGCAGGGAAGAGATCAAGCGCGAGCTGGCCGTCCGTTCCGCGAAAGACCCTTCGTTTAAAATTACCCCCCAGACCCTGAAAGAGCAGCTCGACGTCATGGTCAACCGCAAGCTTATGATTCAGGAAGCGGTACGAAGAAAGCTCCCCGAGCAGGATTCTTTCAAAAATGCCATCAGGCAGTATTGGGAACAGACCCTGGTCCGCCTTCTTCTTGACGATCTGACGAAAGAATTCGAGACCGGCTCTTTCGCCACGGAAGAGGAGATCAAGGATTATCATTCGCGCCTGAACAGCAAATGCGTTTTTGAAATCATGCGTGGCAGGAACCGCGTGCTGATTGAAAAGGCCAAAGAACTGGCGGCGAAAGGCGAGGAACTGACTTGGGACGAAAAGGTCGGCCCTGTGACCTATGACGACATCATGTCAGAAGTCCTGGAAGCGGCTTTCGAGCTCAAGGCGGGCGACTATGAGATCTATGAGAAAGACGGCGTGTTTTTCCTTGTTCATGTCGTGTCCAAAGAGGCGGTGACTCCGCCTTCCCTGGATTCGATACGCGAACAGATCAAGGAAAAGGTCAAGGTCAGGAAGCAGCGGCTGGCCTTCGATGAATGGCTCAAAAAGAGAAGGGAAAATGCCGATATTTCGGTTAACCCTGAATTCATGAATGAGCGGAGCGCCAATGACCTCAACGAAGCAGCGCAGAAGTAATTACTGGATCAAGAAGTCCTTTCAGTCCCGCTTTTCCCTCCGCTTTGCCATTTTGATCCTGCTTGAAGCCGCTCTGATCGCTTTTTTCTTCTTTTACATCTCCAAAGGTACTCTGACCACGGGCTATGAAGGCACGGAAGTCCGTATCGAGAATACCGCACGTTACTTTATGGGCGCGTTTGCCATGATCAGCATGATCGTGGCCGTGGCCATGGGCATGGTCGCCATGCTGGTCTTTATTTTCTTTTCGCACCGTGTCGCCGGGCCGGTCTACCATATCCAGAAGAGCCTGTGGGAAATGACTAATGGCAACCTGACCTACCGTATCCGCCTGCGCAAAAAGGACGAGCTGACCGAAGTAGCCGACGACGTTAACCGGACCGCACAGTTCCTGGAAAGAAAGATCAGCCAGATGAAACGTGAGATCGGGGATGGCAAAAAGACCGACGCCGAAACCATGAAACGCCTAAAAGAGATGGTCGACTCTTTTAAAACCTCATAGGCCCTTCTGAGAATGCCCCGGATTTTCCCAGGCGTTTTCCTGTTCCTCCTGATCTTTTCTCCCGAACTTTCAGCCGCAGAGCTGCAGACCCGCTACGCCGTCATCCATTACCAGGACGAGGCGGAGATCCAGAATTTTTCCTGGCGTATCAGCGGCAAGCGTCTTGCGGGCGCCGGCGCTTCTGAACTCGCGCGCAGCCGCGTGGATGAAATCATCGAGCGTGTCAAAACGGTGCTCGATATGCATCCGCCGTCGTTCAAGGTCAGCATTTTCCTTCGCCAGAACCCGGGCGGGGCCATTGCTTTTTATTCGCATGAAAGCCGCTCCATCACCGCAGTGCCCAACCGGGTGACTGACGGCGTGCTGGCGCATGAAATTGCCCACGCCATCATGAATTCCTACTTCAGTACCGCTCCGCCGGAAAAGACACAGGAAATTCTGGCCCAGTATGTGGACCAAAACCTGTGGTCGGAAGTCTGAGCATGCTGGCGAAGCTCAAGGGGCTCGTCCCCAAACAGTATCACGCAGCGCTGGTTTTTCCTGTCATCGCTCTTTTTCTGTTCCTTCTGCATGTCACGCAAGCCGTAAACTTCCACGAAGAAGACACGATCGACCTGCGCTTCAAGCTAAGGGGCCCGCGTCCGGCCCACCCGGCCATTACGGTAGTCGCTATCGATGACGAAAGCCTCAAAACCTTCGGCCAGTGGCCCTGGCCGCGCAGCACCCACGGCGTTTTCCTGGAAGTCATTTCGCGCTTCAATCCGCGTTCGGTTTTCTTCGATATGCTTTTTACCGAGCCTGGCGCCGATCCGAAAGACGACGAATTCTTCTCCGGTATGGTGGAACGTTCCGGCAAAGTTATCCTGCCGTTCTTTTATAAATCGCTCGAGCCGTTTCGTGCGCAGTTTCCCATCAAGCCTTATATGGAGGCCATCCAGAGCACCACTTTTGTGAATGCTGTTGAGGACATCGACGGCCATGTTCGCCGGACACGCGCTTTTCTGGAAACGCCTAAAGGGACTTTTTACGCGCCATCCTTCCTCATGGCGGCGTCTTTCAGCGCCTCTACCGATCCGCTTGCGGGCGTGCCTCTGGATTCGGATCGCGCCATGTGGATCAATTTCCCTGGCGGCCTGAAATCCTACCGCATGACAACTTATGCCGAGGTCATTGCGCTGGCGGATAAGGATGAGGCCCGGCTGAAAGACCTGTTTGAAAACCGCCTGGTCCTGGTGGGGCACATGGCCACGGGCACGACCGACCTGAAGATCACGCCCTTTGCCAGCCAGCCCGGCGTCATGGTGCACGCCAGCTCACTGCACACACTCCTGACCGGCCGCTACCTGCGCGCGCTGCCGTGGTGGGGCCATCTGCTCCTTCTGATTTTCCTGGCCGCGGGAAGCTCGCAGATTTTCAAAAAGCTGTATCCCGCGCCCGGCTTCGGGGCCCTGCTGATCATGGAACTCCTTTATTTCGCCCTGAATTTCGGAGTGTTCGTGTGGCCGGGCTGGATCCTGCCGCTCAGCGTGCCCATGACAGCGTTGATCGCCAGCTACATCACCTCGCTTTTCATGAAGTACACGGAAATTTATGTGCAGAAGGAAATGTCGCTCCGCGAGCTGGCCACTGCCGCCCGCATCCAGGAGCAGTTCCTGCCGCAGACCAAGCCGGATTCCCAGGACCTCGATATGGCCTTCGAAGCACGCTTTACCAAAACCGTAGGCGGCGACCTTTACGACTGGGTCGACCTTGGAGGCGGCAAATACGGCTTCTGCATCGGCGACGTTTCGGGCAAGGGCATGCCGGCCGCGATCTACATGGCCAAATCACTCAGCGACTTTCGAAGTCTGGACAAAAAGAACAAGGCACCCGAAAAAGTCCTGGAAGAACTGAACACGCTGATGCTGGCCAACCCGGCCTCCGGCATGTTCCTGACGCTTGTTTACGCGGTCGTGGACATTCCCAACCGGAAACTCGATTACGCTTCGGCTGGCCACGAACTCACCATCGTCTTCCGGGCCGGGCAGGGCAAAACCCAGGTGCTCGAGGGCGCGCAGGGCATGCCGCTGGGCATGTTTGAAACGACTTACGATCCCTGCCGGGTTTCTTTCGAAAAGGGCGACGCTTTCCTTCTGTACAGCGACGGCGTCAAAGAGCTGCGCAGCCCCAAAGGGGAAGAGTTCGGTGTGGCGCGCCTTCAGGAAGCTTTCCGCTCCGCCATGCACAAGGGCGAGAGCTCGGCTTCGGACTGTCTCAAGGAACTCTTCGTTAAAATGCAGCAGTATCAGGGCAAGACCC
>CAZMMY010000157.1:217-5058 GCA_964567495.1 uncultured bacterium | reverse complement strand
GTGCAGTTTGTAACCCTCGGGAGTTTCTTCGACGTCGATCCGGATGTCCTGGAAGTAAGTAGTGTAATAAAGACGCTTGATGTCGTCGATGACAGTTTCCTGCACCAGCGGCTGGCCCTGGCGGCTGCGGATCTTGCTCAGGACGGTATTGGTGCTGACCAGCTGGTTGCCGCGGACGTCGATAGAAAGAATAACGTTAGGAGTTTTAGGGCCGGCGGGAGCGGTCTGCACGGCCGGGGCCGGAGACGCAGCGGCCGCCTCTCGCGCGGGAGCCGGATCTTCAGCGGAAGCGGAAAGGGCGAAAAATAAAATAGGCGCGGCGAGCAGCAGCGAAAACACAAGCTTCTTCATGATCCTGCGCCATCCTCCATCCGGTGGAATTCCGGATTTTCAAAACGGGTCCATTCTTTAAGAAACAGCAGATCCACGGTGCCGATGGGACCATTACGCTGCTTGGCGATAATCGCCTCCGCCCGGTTTCTGTTTTCTTCGGTCGGATTGTAATATTCTTCGCGGAACAAAAACACGACAACGTCCGCGTCCTGCTCGATCGCGCCCGATTCGCGCAGGTCGGAAAGCTGCGGCCTGTTGCCGGTGCGGTTTTCGACCGCGCGCGACAGCTGGCTGACGGCGATGACCGGCACGCGAAGTTCCCGGGCCAGCGCTTTAAGCGAACGGGAAATTTCCGAAATTTCCTGCTGGCGGCTTTCCGTTTTGCCTACGCCCTGCATCAGCTGAAGGTAGTCGATCACAATCAGCTGGATGTCATACTGCATTTTGAGGCGCCGGGCTTTGGCCCTCAATTCTAGAACAGTCTGCCCCGGAGTGTCATCAATAAACATTGGGGCTTCTGAAAGTTTACCGGCAGCGCTGGTCAGACGGGGCCAATCCTGGTGGGACAGGTAACCCGTGCGGACCTTCTGGGCGTCGACCTTGGCGTGGGAGCAGAGAAGCCTCTGGACCAGCTGTTCCTTGCTCATTTCGAGCGAGAAGAACACGGTCGGTTTTTTCAGGTTGATGGCGGCGTGCTCGCAGATGCCGGAAGCGAAAGCGGATTTTCCCATCGAAGGGCGCGCGGCCACGATGACCAGGTCGGAAGGCTGCAGACCTGCGGTCTTTTCGTCGAACTCGTGGAAACCAGTCTCGAGGCCCGTGACATGGCGCTTGTGCTGATACAGCTGGTCGATGGTTTCCATACTGTTATGGATGATGTCTTTAAGCTGAAAGGTTTTTCCTTCGATGCGGTTCTGGCTGATCTCGAAAATCATTTTTTCAGCCTTGTCGAGCGCCTGGGTGGCTTCGACGTCCGGATCGAAACAGCGCTGCACGACCGAGGTCGCGCTCGAAATCAGGCTGCGGAGAAGGGCCTTTTCCTTGACCATTTTGGCGTACTGGTCAATATGGGCCGCGGTCGGAACAGAGGTGGTCAGTGTCGTCAGGTAGCTGGCGCCGCCAATTTCTTCAAGCTGGCTGTGCTTGCGCAGCTGTTCGGAAACAGTCAGAAGGTCAATCGGGCTGCTTTTCTGGAAAAGCTCGGACATGGCCGAGAAAATCTTGCGGTGATTGTCGTCGTAGAAGTATTCGGGGCGGAGGATTTCGAGGGCTTTGACGACGCCGGACTCCTCGAACATCATGGCGCCCAGGACCGTCATCTCCGCTTCGCGGTTCTGGGGAGGAACCTTTTCCAGCAGATTGACTGATTGGGCAGGAGTCGGCACTGGTTTCCCTTGCCCCCGGGTTTAAGCCTTGCGGATGACTTCGACCGTAATGCTGGCTTTTACCTGAGGATAAATTTCCAGGGAAACGGTGTGATTTCCCAAGGTACGAATGGATTCTTTCACTAAAATATGTTTCTTGTCGAAATTGTGGCCCTTCTGTTTCAGGGCTTCGGCAATTTCATCGGCAGTCACGGAACCGAAAAGCTTGTCCTGTTCGCCGGCGGCCGCTTCGATCTGAACCTTCAGCGAGGAAAGTTTCTGCGCGCGGGCCTGGGCATCTGCCTTTTCCTTCTCGCGGCGGGCTTCGGCGCGGCGCTTCTGGTCTTCCACGAAAACCTGGTTTTCAGGCGTCGAGGGCAGAGCCAGTTTACGAGGGATCAGCAGGTTGCGGGCAAAACCATCGCGCACACGAACCACTTCCCCTTTCCTTCCAACTTTTTCTACATCCTGTAAAAGAATCAGTTCCATGACTTCTCCTTGATTAATCGATCTGGAACGCCACAAAAGCGGCGTGACGGGCGCGTTTGATCGCCCTGGCAAGCATGCGCTGGCACTTTGCGCAGTTCCCGGTAATACGGCGGGGAATGATCTTACCCTTTTCGGTCAAAAACTTGCGGACTTTCTCAACGTCCTTGAAATCAACGTTGGTCGCGCGCTCAGCGCAGAAACGGCAGGTCTTCTTCTGGAAGAAACGGCCGGGTCCGCCGAAGCGGCCTTCCCTTTTGCGGTCTCCGCCGCCAAAACGGCTGGGGCCGCCGGTACGGCCTTTGGGGCCGCTGGATGATCCAAATTTTTTAACGGGTCTGGGATTCATTCAAAACTCCTGGTTCTTGAAATTAAAAAGGGATTTCGTCTTCCGGCTCGGAGGAACCGGCGGAAGAGCTTTTCGCGGGAGCGCTGGGCGCTTCGTCGAAATCGTCGCCCATGTCAGCCGCGGCTTCGCCTTTTCCGGAGCCCCCGCCCTTCGGCAGGAACTGGACGTTGTCAGCCACGACTTCAATAGTAGAGCGTTTGGTGCCGTCCGGGGCGTCCCAGCTGCGGCTCTGAAGGCGGCCTTCCACGAAAACCGGGCTGCCTTTCTTCAGGTACTCGTTGCAGACTTCGGCGCGCTTGGCCCACACGACCACGCGGATGAAGCTGACTTCTTCTTTTTTCTCGCCGCTCTGCGACATATATTTGCGGTTCACAGCAACCGTAAAAGTCGTGACGGCCTGACCGGACGGAATGTAGCGCAGTTCCGGGTCGCGGGTCAGATTGCCCATCAGCATGACTTTGTTGAGGGTGGCTGCCATTTTATTTGTCTTCCTTTACTGATTCGTGGCCACACCGGCAGCGGGCGCGGGCGTGTACGGCGCGGGCGGGCGGACGGGCTTGGCGGCGGCGCGAGCGAGTTTCTTGGCCGACGGAATGTGTTTCAGGGTGACCATGTTCTTGATGACGTCTTCCTGGAGCTCGAGACCTTTGCGGACTTCCGTGGCCTTCGCGGGATCCATTTTGAAATCGACCACGAGGAAATAACCTTCATGGAATTTGCGGATGGCATAACCCATGGGCTTTTTTCCCCAGTCCTGTTTGCTGTCGACCTGGGCGCCGAACTTGGCGAAAAGATCGTCCAAATTTTTGAACTGCGCTTTCCGGGCATCCGGGGTGGATTCGGGCGGAAAGATAAAAACACCTTCGTAAGCTTTCATTTCGAATTGGCTCCTTGCGAAAAGATGATGTGAACTAAGGCTGAACAATGTACCACAGATGCAGCAGGCAGGCAAGCCCGATCTTTATCTTTAACTCTAATCCCCTGAAGGGTTTACAACATTCATAGCGCGTTCTACCGGGCCTGTTGCCCAGAGGCGGCAGCCTTCAATCGCCCGCTCTATGGCTCCGTTGAGCTTCTCCCGCTCGTGCGGCTCGAAAGAACCGAGCACATATTCCTCGAGCGGTACGCCGATTTTTTCCGGCGCAATGCCGATCCGGAGGCGCGTGTAGTCCTGGCTGCCTAGCGACTGCTCCACCGATTTCAGACCGTTGTGGCCGCCGTCGCTGCCGTTCGAGCGGAGCCTGAGGCGTCCGAGCGGAATCGCGGCTTCGTCGATGATGACCAGCAGGTCTTTAACGGAATCGACTTTGAAGTGTTCAACCATGCGGCGGATCGGACCGCCCGAAACATTCATAAAAGTTTCGGGCCAGGCAATCGTAACCGGAATGTTTTCCCAGTCGAACGACACCGCGGAAGCCTGCAGCTCCCTGAAATGTTTCAGCTGCTTCTTCTGTTTCGCGGCGATTGCCTCTATGACCATGCGGCCGGCGTTATGCCGCGTGCCGGCATACTTCGAACCGGGATTCCCCAAACCAACGATCAATTTCATGGTTTGGGAAATGGCGCTTACTTCTCGGCCTTCTTGGCGGCAGGAGCGGGAGCGGCGGCTTCGCCTTCTTCGCCTTCAACCGGCTTCTTGCCCTTTTCGATGACTTCGGGTTCAGTCGGGCTGACTTCTTCGCTTGCGGCTTCTTCCTTCATCGGAGGATGCAGCGAAACGATGACTTCGTCGGCTTCAAACTTGCAGGTCACGCCTTCGGGCATCTTCAGCTCGCTGGCGTGGATGGCATCGCCAATGGCCATGGCCTTGACATCGACTTCAATCTTTTCCGGGATCGCGGTCGGGAGACATTCCACTTCGATTTCGTGGTGGACGATATCCAGCACGCCGCCTTCTTTCACGCCGGCAGCTTCGTCGACATGGATGGTCACCAGCGGCACCTTGACCGCGATCTTCTCAGTCATGGAGATGATGGTGAAATCGACATGAGAGATCTTGTCGGTGATCGGGTTGTTCTGGATCTCCTTGATCAGGCAGGTCGATTCTTTCAGGCTGACGCCTTCGACCTGAAGATTCAGCACCACGTTTTCACCCGCCTTGGTGTGAAGCGCGGCCCACAGCTCTTTCTGGGCCACTTTCAGAGAAAGCGGCTTGATGCCGTGGCCATACACGGTCGCGGGGATAAACCCGTCGCGCCGGACCTGCTTGGAACCCTGTTTACCGATTTTTTCGCGGACCGAAGCCGCAAGATTTACACGTGCCATTTTAAAACTCCTCCTTGAAATAGCGCCGGCTTTCGCCGTTCGCT
>CAZMMY010000157.1:0-207 GCA_964567495.1 uncultured bacterium | reverse complement strand
ATCAATGCGCTTTTCCGGCGAGAGCGGGATCGAATTGGTCACGATCAATTCCGTGATGACCGAACTCCGGATCCTTGAAATGGCTTCTCCCACCAAAACCGGGTGTACGACAGCGGCGTAGATATCCAGCGCGCCCGCGTCCTTGATGGCGCGCGCGGCTTCGCAGATCGAGCCTGCCGTCGAAATAAGGTCGTCCACCATCAGCAC
>CAZMMY010000156.1:692-5064 GCA_964567495.1 uncultured bacterium | reverse complement strand
TATGCGGCAGACAGGCGTTTATGAAAATCCCGAAGCCGAAGGGTATAACGCCGACTACTACAACACCCAGCTCGAAATTATGCAGAGCGCGACGGTCATGAACCAGGTGGTTTCAGAACTGAAGCTGCTCGATTATTTCGGCACGCAAAACGAGGAGGCTGCGGCCGGCGCTGTGCGAAGTATGCTTAGGGTTAGCCGCATCGGACAAAGCCGCCTGTTTGACATTGCTGTCGTCACTTCGGAGCCGCAGATCGCGGCCAATATCGCCAACGCCGTGGCCAGGGCCTATGTCCGGAGAAATTTCGAGGATGTCCTTTATTATTCGAAAGAAATTCTCACCTGGCTGCCTCAGAAAGGGAAGGACACCATTGCGATTGAAGACCCTTTTGGAAAGGTTAAGCAGGTTTCGCGCGAAGAGCTGATTGAAAGCCTTCCCAGCATCCAGACCGACTCTGCCATCCGCAGCTTTAAGGAAAAGAAAAGCGTCCTCGAGTCGGAGATGGAAACCCTTCTCAAGCAGTACCGTGAAAAACATCCCCTTATTATCAAGGCCCGCGCCAACCTGAAATTTCTAGACGAGAGCATCGCGAACGAAAAAAACCGAGTACTCGAAAACCTGAAAAGCCAGGCTGAGGGCCGCCATAGCACCGGCCACGCCCGAATCATCGAGGAGGCCAAGGTTCCCAAAAGGCCTATGAAGACTAGCCGCATGATCATCGTTGTGGTCGTGGGAATCGCGCAGCTCCTGGTCAGCTTTCTTGTCATCATCCTGCTCGATTATTTTGATGACACGGTCAAGTCTCTCGAAGACTTGGAACGGAAGGGCCTGATGCTTCCGTTCCTCGGTCCGGTCCCTTTCGTGAAGGGCAAGATGTGGGAAAGCGGGGAAGAGTCATCCAAAATGCTGGCGGGCTACTACCAGAAAAATACCCAGATCGCGGAAGCCTTCCGTTATCTTCGAGTGGCGATCAACTTTTCTGCTTCACCTGAATCGCTCAAGACTTTGGTGTTCACCAGCTGTCTGCCGCATGAAGGCAAGAGCTTCACTTCGCACAATATCGCCATCTCATTCGCGATGGACGGCAACAAGACTCTTTTGATCGACGGCGACCTTCGGCGCCCCGTGCTGCACCGCATCTTCCGGGTCGACAACGCGGTCGGCCTTTCAAACTATCTGACCAGCAACGTGGCCATGGATGCCATTCTGAAAGAAACCTTTGTCGAGAACCTCACGATTATCACCAGCGGCCCGGTTTCGCCGAACCCCGGCGAAATCCTGGGTTCGGAAAAAATGCGATTGTTTTTGAAGGAAGTCCGCGAGCGTTACGACCGCGTCATTATCGACTGCCCGCCTTTGACCGGCATCGGCGACGGCTATGTGATCGGCAGCATTGTGGGGCAGGTGGTCCTGGTCATCTGCGCCGGCAAGACGCCGGTGGACCTTATCAAACACACCCAGAAACAGCTTGAAAAAGCAGGAACCAAGATCATCGGTATTATTCTCAGTATGGTCAATTTCGAGAAGGAACGCTACGGCGGGTACAGCAAACACTATTACCATACGTATACCCGTTACTACAACCCCTCTGACAAGCCGACCCACTAGGTTGACTTTCCCGGTCAAAACCGGGATAATAAGCCATTCCTGCAGGGATCTCACGCCGCAAGTCGTTTAATTTCCTTAAGTTAGCGTGACATGCAAGGGATCTTTTTCTCATGACTGAACCCCAGACCCTCTATTTTGACTACAACGCGACGACGCCGCTGGCCCCCGAAGCCAAAGCGGCGATGGAACCCTTCTGGGGCGCTGGGAATCCTTCCAGCCTTCATTCGCTCGGGCGAGAAGCGGCCAGGGCCCTGAAGCAGGCGCGCCGCGAAATTGCGGATTTTTTCAAGGCGCGCGACGAGAGAGAAATCATTTTCACCAGCGGCGGCACCGAAAGCAACAACACGGCCATCCGTTCCGCACTCCGTTCAAGCGGCAAGCGCCGCATTGTAACAACCTCGGTTGAGCACTCGAGCATCCGTAAATTCGGCCAGACGCTTGTACGCGAGGGCTATGAATTCGTGGAAATTCCCGTGACCGCCGAAGGCGGTCTTGATCTCCAATCCTATAAGGCCGAGCTCACGCCGGCCACGGCTGTGGTTTCCATCATGCTTGCCAACAATGAAACCGGTATTCTCTTCCCCGTCGAGCAGCTTGGCCGCATGGCCCGCGAACGCGGGATTTTCTTCCATGTTGACGCCGTGCAGGCCGCGGGTAAGTATCCGGCGGATTTCAACGCGCTGGGAGCGGATTTCGTTTCTGTTTCCGCGCATAAATTCTACGGTCCGCGGGGCATAGGCGCCTTGTATGCCAGAAAAGAAACGCCGTTTTATCCTCTCGTCTTCGGAGGCTCGCAGGAACGCGGCCGCCGAGCAGGCACGGAAAGTACGGCGCTTGCTGCGGGCATGGCTGCCGCGTGCAAACTCGCCGCGTCTGATTTTCAGCAGGAGACCTCGAGGCTCGCTTCGCTTCGCGCGTCTTTCGAGAGGCGGGTTACGGAAGAAATTCCGGGAATTGAGATTACGGGGGCGGCTTCCGAGCGCATTCCCAATACCAGTCATGTTCGCTTCCCGGGCATAGATGGTGAAGCGCTTTTGATCGAACTTGACCGGCGCGGCGTCTGCGCTTCAAGCGGGTCCGCGTGCCTGAGCGGCGCGCCGGAGCCCTCACACGTCCTGAAAGCCATGGGCTTTTCAGATGAAGAAGCTTCTTCTGCGGTTCGCTTCAGCTTCGGGCGATATACCACTCCCGTGGAAATTGAAAAACTCGTCACGATTTTAAAAGAAACTATGGAGGCCCTGCGCCGTCCCCGCTCCGCCAGAGCGGCGGCGCCGTCTATTTTATGATCGATAAAGAACAGATCCTTCAAATTTTGAAAAATATCCAGGACCCCGAACTCAAGCGGGATATCGTTTCGCTGGGCATGATCCGCGGCCTTTCCGTCCATGAGGGCGTGATAAAAGTAGAGCTTAACCTCTCTACGCCCGCTGCGGCAGTCAGGGAATACATTCAAAAGCACGTGAAAGAAGGCCTTTCGGGACTTCCCGGTGTACGGGAAGTCCAGGTTGAAATCGCGCAGCTGAATAAAGCTGCAAGTCCGTTTACGCAGCCTTCGGTGGCCGGTATCCGCCATGTGGTTGCGGTCGCCAGCGGTAAGGGCGGCGTAGGCAAGACTACGGTCGCGGTCAACCTTGCTCTGGCCCTTGCTCAAAAAGGCAACAGGGTCGGCCTGATGGACGGCGATATTTACGGCCCGAATGTTCCGCTCATGCTCGGCATTTCCGGCGACAAGCGCCCGGGTGTGAACGAACAGGACAAAATCATCCCGATTGAGGCGCATGGCATCAAAATGATTTCCATGGCGGTTTTGGTTCCCGCAGATCAGCCTATGGTCTGGCGCGGCCCCATGCTTCACAGCGCGGTCACGCAGTTCGTACAGAAAGTAGACTGGGGCGAGCTGGATTTCCTGATCGTGGACCTGCCTCCCGGCACGGGCGACGTGCAGCTTTCGCTGGTGCAGACCGCTCCGCTTTCCGGCGCTGTTATCGTGACGACGCCGCAGGAGGTTGCACTCATGGACGTACGCAAAGGCGCCGCTATGTTTAAGAAAACAAATGTGCCCATCCTCGGCGTTATTGAAAATATGACCGGAGAAATTTTTGGGCAGGGCGGCGGGCGCAAGGCTGCCGAACAGTTTGAGGTTCCGTTCCTCGCCGAGATCCCGCTCGACGCGAAAGTGCGCGTGGGCGGCGACGCGGGCAAGCCCATTATTGTTTCAGAACCTGACAGTGCCGCTGCGCAGGCATTCAAAAAAGCGGCGGACAGCGTCATGCAGGCGCTTGGCGCGGCCGCGAACGCGAGGTAATCATGGCCAAGGTTGATGTGGTTCCAGGCAAAGTGCAGGACAATCAAAGGATGGAAGCAATTGTGGCCGAGCAGCTCGGTCTGCTTGGCGAAGACCCGAAGCGCGAGGGGCTTGTCCGCACGCCCAAGCGCGTGGCCACCTCGCTGAAATATCTTACGCAGGGTTACAGGCAGGATATCAACAAAATTTTAAATGAAGCGATTTTCCACGAACCTTATGACGAGATGGTCGTGGTCAAGGAAATAGACCTGTTCTCGCTGTGTGAGCACCACATGCTGCCGTTTTACGGCAAGGCCCATGTGGCCTACATTCCCAACGGAAAAATCATCGGTTTAAGCAAGATCCCGCGTGTCGTGGACGTGTTTGCCAAGCGCCTGCAGGTCCAGGAGAGGCTGACCATGCAGATTGCCGACTGTCTGATGGACGCGCTCAAGCCGCTCGGCGTGGGCGTGGTCATCGAG
>CAZMMY010000156.1:0-682 GCA_964567495.1 uncultured bacterium | reverse complement strand
GCACCTGTGCATGGCCATGAGGGGAGTGGAAAAAGCCGGTTCTTACACCGTGACGAGCGCAATGCTCGGCAGCTTCCGCAAATCAGAGCGGGTTCGCCAGGAATTTCTCAGTTTGATCGGAAATAAAAAGTAGGATTACTTCGGAAGGTTCAGCTTCTTTTCAAGCTCTTCGACTTTCGCCTTGAGCTTGCGGATATCAGCCATCATTTCAGCCGAGCGCAGCTGCGCACCGATCTGCCTCCGCGCTTCCTGATAAGGGCGGGCGGGCTGGCCGAAAACGATCTGCTTGCCCGGAATTTTCTTCCCCGTCGGGACGCCGGCACCGGCGCCCACCATGGTCCAGTCGCCGATTTCCACATGGTCACCGAGACCGACTTTGCCGCCCATCGTTACATGCGAGCCGATCTTCGAGCTTCCTGAAATGCCGGTCTGCGCGGAAACGACGGTGTGCGAGCCGATGGTGACGTTGTGCCCGATCTGGACCATATTGTCCAGCTTGGTGCCTTGGCCGATGCGGGTCGAGCCGATAGTCGCGCGGTCGATTGTGACGCACGCGCCCAGCTCAACTTCGTCTTCGATAATGACATTGCCGACTTGCGGGCCTTGTTCCTGTTTTTCGGGCGTCGTGACAGAGCCGAAGCCGTCTGCGCCGATGATGCAGCCTGCGTGGAGACTAACGCCG
>CAZMMY010000155.1:0-5072 GCA_964567495.1 uncultured bacterium | reverse complement strand
ATGAAGCTGATCCGCACCTTGTCTTCGGGCGACAATCTTTTCATGGTGGGCGATTCCAAGCAGTCGATCTACGGCTTCCGGGGCACCACGCCGGTGCATTTCATGAACGCTGAATCCGAATACAAAAAAGGAAAAGGCGGCCGGCACATTTCCATGCTGGAAAATTACCGCAGCGCGCCCGAGACCCTGGAATTCATCAACCAGTTCTTCAAAAAACTGTGGGAAGAAGACGGTTTTGAATACGAGCCGCTCGCCCCGAGGGAAAAAGAATCCGGTGTCCCGGCCGAGCTTCTGGCTGTGGAAAAACGCGAAGGCGAAGGCCTGGACCAGGCACGCATGCGAGAGGCGCGTATGATCGCGGGCCGCATGACCGAGCTTCATCAGGAGGGCGTTTCTTTCGGCAGCATGGCTGTGCTGTTCCAGACCATGACCCACGCAGGTATTTACGAGCACGCGCTCAAGGCCGCGGGCATTCCGTATTTCGCGGTCTCAAGCCGCGGATTTTACCATCAGGCCGAAATCCGCGATATGATGAGCCTGCTGGCATGCCTGGAAAACCCGCTTCTCGACATCCAGCTGGCGGCTGTGCTGCGCTCGCCGTTTTTTGGTGTGCTGGATGATACGCTCTTTTGGCTGGCACGCTCGGTAAAGAAAGACAGCCGGGAGGTCCCGCTTTATGAAGGGTTCCGGCAGTTCGAAGACATCCCCCAGATCAAGCCCGCAGAGCGCGCCAAACTCCGCGCTGCGAAAAGCTTCTTCGAGGAGCTGCTTCTTCTCAAAGACCGTCTGCGCCTGGCCGAGCTCCTCGATTGGATTCTGCAGAAAACTTCTTATGAATGGCACGCGCTGGCCTCACGCCAGGGCACGCGCAAATTCGCGAACCTGAAAAAACTGGTTCAGCTGGCCCGCGATTACGAGCGCCACGATTTGATGTCGCTCAGCGATTTCATCCGCACCATCCGCCATCTTGAAGCCAGCGCCGAAGCGCGTGAGGCGGAGGCCCAGGTTGAAGCCGAGGAAAGCGGCCGCGTTGTGCGCCTCATGACCATTCATGCGGCCAAGGGGCTCGAATTCGACACCTGTTTTGTGGCCGATCTCGCTAACCGGGCGCAAAGCCCGGAGTCGCGCACGTTTATGGCGCAGGCCGGCCAGGGCTATGCCTTCCGCCTTATTCACCCCGAAGACCAGGAATCGTTCGAGCCGCTTTCTTATATGCGGATTTACCAGGAAACCGAACGCCGGGAAAGCGAGGAATGGAAGCGCCTATTTTACGTTGCGGCCACTCGCGCGAAAAAGAGGCTTATCTTTTCCGGCGTACATGAAGAGAAACGCGACCCAAAGACTTCTTTCCGCGAGATGAGCTCGTGGATGGACTGGGTTATGGCCCTGAAGAGCGAGGTCCCGGTCACAACAGCCGGCGAAAAGGACTCGGCGCACGCGCCGCTCGCCCTGCCGCCCGTGCTGGCGGAAAAAGAAGACTTTCAGAATTTATTGTCCGGCTCCGCTCCGCTGACACCTGAAGAACCGGATTACAAGCGGGCGCGGAAAATTTTCGACGCGCTCGAGCGGCGTGAAATGCCGTATTCACGCGTGATCGACCTGCCGGTCTCTGCCTATTCGCTTTTTTCAAAAAATCCGGAAGAATTCTGGCGGATCTACGAAATCGGGTACTCCGAACAGCCGATGGAAAAAAGGGAAGAGCCTTCGGAAGACGACGTAGAGCCGGAAATTTCTGCCGCTGACTTCGGCACGCTCTTTCATTTATTTCTGGAACGGCTGGATTTCCGCGAAGCCTCGGCCCAGTCCGAAAAAATCCTGGCTGACATTTTCTCGCCCGCCGGGCCGCAGAGCCGGCTGCAGGCGGAGAAGATCGCAAAAGATTTTTTAGGCAGTCCTTTGTTCGCCAAAATCCGGGATGCCCGCCGAGTATTCAAGGAAATCCCGTTTGTCCTGAACGAACGCCACGGCAAGATTCACGGCATCCTCGACCTTCTCTACCAGGACGCTGCCGGCGCCTGGCACATTGTGGACTACAAGACCGCGGAAGGGGACGAAAAGAAGGCCGTCCAGGCGGGTTATGACCTGCAGATCCAGCTCTACGCGGCGGCCTTCCAGCAGATTACGGGCCAGATGCCTGCCTCAGGCGTGGTTTACTTCCTGAAAAACCATAAAACGCACGAGACTGCCTTCAGCGCCGCCTCGCTGCGGGATGCGCTGATCCGTATCCGCGACCTGCAGGAAGAGATCCTGGAGTTCTCCCGGAAGAAGGCGGCGGCAGAAGCTCGGGCTTCCATTTCCTGAAAAATGACGTATCATAATAACTATCCAAAAAGGAGAGAACATGTTCTGTAATTTTTGCGGCAAGAACTTCGACCCCTCCGAGGGTTTCGAAGAAGTTTCACGCTCCGGCCACCACATGGTCCGCTGCGAGAAGTGCGTTTACAACCAGAGCGAGCGCGAATACGATTGGCATCTCGAAATGTACGGCGCGGACACGGCGGGGCGTTCTTCCCAGTCTCCGGCGGGCCATTCCGTGCAGCCTGACGGCGCGGTTTCGACCGGCCGCTCCGGGGGACGCGGAAAGCAGAGATAGCATGCCCGCCAAAAAAGTTTTGATCGTCGATGACGAAGAAGACGTCCGGCTTTTCCTGGCGGACTTCATCTCCGAGCGCGACTTCGTGGTCGACACAGCGGCCAGCGGGGAGCAGGCGCTGGAGAGATTCGACCGGCAGCCGTATGATATCGTGCTGCTCGACATCATGATGACAGGCATGGACGGCCTTGAGTGTCTTGAGAAACTGAAAAAAGAATACCCGGACACCACCGTGATCATGATCACCGCCCTGAAAGACGAAACGCGCATGGCGCGCGCCAAGAAGCTGGGCGCTGCTGACTATATTGTCAAGCCGTTCAGCCTGAACTACCTCGAAACGGAACTGGAAAAAATCATCCAGGGCGCCAAACCCTGACCTTCCTTTGAAAAAATCCCTTCTTAAAGAACGCGACAAGCTCCTCGGGCTCAGCCACGAGTTTTGGAAACCTCGCGTGGTCCAGATCGCTGTGCGCCGGCGGGTCTTCGATTTGATCGAAAAATGGAAGTCTGTCGAGCCTGTCACCGCGCGAGCGCTGGGCGTGCGTCTTGGCTGGGAGCCGCGCGCCGCGGAAATTTTTTTGAATTCGCTTGCGGCCTGCGGGCTTCTGGTCAAAAAGAAATCCGAATACCGGAATGCTCCTGCGGCCAAAGAGTTCCTGGTCACGGGCAAGAAGTTTTACGCCGGGCATGCGTTCGAGCTTGCGGAAGGCGGCTGGGAATCCTGGGGCAGGCTGGAAGAATCCCTCAGGAGCGGCAAACCTTTTTGCCCGCCGGGTTTCGCCCAGGATGCCGACCGGGTGCGGAGTTTCACGCTTGCTATGCAGAGCTATGCCGTCAGCCAGGCCAAAGCCCTGGCCAAGCGCGTGCCGCTCAGGAAATGCCGCGCCCTGATCGACTTGGGTTCCGGTTCGGGCGCGTTTTCCATCGCTTTCCTGAAGGCGAACAAGAAGCTGCAGGCCACTCTTTATGACCAGCCCGCTGTGCTGGAAGTCAGCCGGGAGTTTGTGGAAGCCGCGGGCATGGAAAAGCGCGTTTACTATCAGCCGGGCAACTTCGTTCAGGACCCCGTACCCGGGGTCTACGACGCGGCCCTTATGTCGCATATCCTGCATATGTTTCCCGAGGACGCATGCAAGGCGCTGATCAAGAAGGCTCACGACCTGCTTTCGGACGGAGGGCTTTTGATCCTGCAGGATTTTTTCCTGGAAGAATCGCGTATAGAGCCCCTGTCCGGCGCGCTTTTCTCGCTCAACATGCTGCTTCACACAACGGGCCGCAGCTACAGCGCGGGCGAAGTCACCGCCTGGCTGAAGGCCGCCGGCTTCAGGGAAATCACGCACAAGGACCCTAAAGAGCCCTCCGGTATTTCCGCCATCATCGCCGAAAAGAAATAAGCCATGAAAAAACTGATCGTCTACGACCTCGACGGGACGCTTGTCGATACGCGCGAAGACATTACGCGTTCGGTGCAGCATATGCTTCGTGAAATGGGCGCTCCGGAGCTGTCCCCCGCCGAAATTCAGCGTTACGTCGGCCGCGGCCTGCACCATCTTGTCGCCAGCGCGCTCAAAAACCGCGATCAGAAACGGGTGGAACGCGGCGCGAAAATCTACCGCAATTTTTACGCCAGGCACATGATGGACCACAGCCGGCTTTACGAGGGTGCGCTGGACCTGCTGAAATTTTTTGAAGGCAGGAAGCAGGCGGTCATTACCAACAAGCCCAATCCGTTCACGCAGGATATGCTGACGCGCCTGGGCGTGGCGGGTTATTTCGTGGAAATCCTTGCCGGTGATTCGGTTTATCCCAAAAAGCCCGACCCATCAGGCCTGCTGGCCATTCTGAAAAATGAAAAAATCGCGGCGGGGGACGCCCTTTTCATCGGCGATAGTGTGATTGACATCGAAACCGCGCGGAACGCGGGCGTGGAGATCGCCGTAGTCCTTCATGGATTTAGCGGCCAAGATGAGTTAGAATCAGCCTCCCCGGATCTTATCTCCAGGGACTTCACCGCGCTTAAAGCCGCGATTCAAAGCAAAGGATGGTAGTAAACCCTTATGAATACTGAACTTATGACTTCAAACCAGATCCAGGAAGGCGATGTCGTTCTTCTGTGGTTCGGAGAAGACGAAACCACCTACCTTGTAGAAGTCCAGAAAGGCAGGAAGCACGGCATCCATTGCGGCAAGCCCCTGGCCATGGACGACTGGATCGGCAAGGACTTCGGCACCCGCATCCAGTGCGAGCACGGAGAGTGCTTTCTTTTGAAGCCCACAACCGAAGACCTGATGATGAAGGCGTCGCGAGAGAGCGGTATTATTTATCCCAAAGACGCCGCTTTCCTGATGATCCGGGCGGGAGTTCGGCCGGGTTCCAAGGTGCTGGAAGTTGGCACCGGATCCGGTTCGCTGACCATGGCTCTGGCCACGGCGGTTGCGCCTTCGGGGCCGCGCAGGGCGTCCCAGGCCAGCGCAAGGGC
>CAZMMY010000154.1:0-5088 GCA_964567495.1 uncultured bacterium | reverse complement strand
GAGGCGCTGGAGCCCGGCATGGACCTCGAGATCGCGGGGCAGCCGCTTGACCCTTCTTATCTGGAAAATCTGAAGCGGCTTGCCGCCGGCAGAAGAGTTTCCTTCCTTACTAATATCGGTGACGCCGAGCTGCTCGAAAAATACCGCGGAGCTTTAGTCACGGTCAACCCTGCCGTGCTTGAAGGCGGGTACACCACCGTTATGGAATCCATGGCCTGCGGCACGCCGGTCATTTCCACTGACGAGGCCAGCTTGCCGGAAATCGTGCGGCAGGGAGAGACGGGTTTTCTGGTGCCGGTGCGCGATGCCGGCGCCATCCGGGAGAGCTTGAGGAAATTCTATGCTGCGCCCGGGCTTGCGGTGGAAATGGGAAAAAAAGGACGCGCGGACATGCGGGACCGCTTCAATTGGAACAGGGTTGTGGACGACTGTCTGGAGTTTTATGAAAAAATGTGAAGGCCTGATTCTTGGGGTTTACCATCCTGCCGAGGGCATGGGGCATGATTCCGCGGTCGCGCTGCTTGACGCCGAGGGCCGCATTCTTGCGGCGCATTCCGAGGAGAGGTTTTCCCGCATCAAGATGGACGGCAGCTTCCCGTTCCGCGCTTACGAGGCCCTTCAGAAAATAAAGCCGTTCAGACCCGAAGACATCGGGGCCGTCGCGCTTCCGTACTGGACCCGCGGAGAACAGGCCGCGGAGCTGGCGCGCGTCGCTTCCGGTTTCTGGAGACAGTCCTTTGCTCGTGAATGGCTGGAGTCGCGTTTCAAAGACCCGTTCACGAAAGAAATGAGCATGCTCGGCGCGTATGATTACGTCAAAAAATACCGGGAAGAAATCAGCGCTGTGCTCGGCCATGACAAACGTCCCGCGCTTTCGGGCTGGCAGGGCTTCCTGAAATACTCCGGCCTTGCAGACAAGCCTGTTTTCCGGGTGGACCACCATATCGCGCATGTGGCCGGCGCTTATTTCACTTCCGGCTGGGACGACGCTCTGGCCATCACTGCGGACGGCGCGGGTGCGCTCAAAAGCGGCATGGTCGCGGCCTGCAAAGACGGGCAGATCAAGGTTATTGCCCGCACTTTTCTGCCGAATTCGCCCGGGCGGTTCTGGGAAATCATCACTACGATCTGCGGTTTCAATCATCATAAGCACGGCGGCAAGATCACCGGCCTGGCGGCCTCAGGCAATAAAAACGCGGCCTGCTACGAATTGATGAAGCGAAGCATGTGGCAGGAAGGCCTTGCGGTCGGTACGCGCCTCAGCCCCGCGGAAATGGCCCGCGAGCTGCGCGGCGTGCCGCGGGAAGACATCGCGGCGACGGCGCAGCGCAGGCTGGAAGAAGTCCTTTGCGGACTGGTGCGCGACGCGGCCCAAAAGACCGGCCTGAAAAAAATCGTGCTCGCTGGCGGTGTGTTCGGCAACGTTCTTTTGAACCAGAAAATCTATGAGCTGGACGGCGTGGACGACGTTTATGTTTATCCGGCCATGGGTGACGAGGGCCTGGCCGCAGGGGCCGCGCTCTGGGCGATTTCGCGCGGCCGCAGCCTCCGCCCGCGCTGTTTCGAGGACCTTTACCTGGGCCCCGGTTACGCGGATGGGGAAATTGAGGCTGCGCTCAAGGCCTCCGGCCTCAAATATAAAAGAATGGAAGACGCGCCGCTTGTCAGCGCGGTCGTGGACGCCCTCCAGAACAATAAAGTCATCGCTTTTTTCGACGGGCGCATGGAATTCGGGCCCCGCGCTCTCGGCCACCGCACTATCCTGTATTCCACTCAGGACGCAAGCGTGAACCACTGGCTCAATGAGCGCCTGCACCGTTCCGAGTTTATGCCGTTTGCCCCGGTCACGCTTGCGGACAAGGCTGCGGAATGCTACATGGGGATCCCCAAAAACCATTACGCCTCGCAGTTCATGACCATGACCTGGCAGTGCTCGCCGCAGATGAAAAAACAGTCGCCTGCTGTCGTGCACCTGGACGGCACCGCGCGCCCGCAGCTCGTGAGCGAAAAGCACGGGCGGTATTTCAAGATCCTGCGCGAATACTTCAACCGCACCGGAATCCCTTCGCTGGTCAACACGAGCTTCAACATGCATGAAGAGCCGATCGTCGGCACGCCCGAAGACGCGATCCGTGCTTACCTGCAGGGGGGGCTGGACGTGCTGGTACTGGGAAATTACATGGTGGAGCCGCAATGAGCCCCGGAAGTTACAAAGGCAGGGTCGTTTTCCTGACCCGCAGCCTTGGGGGCGGTCTGGGCGGATTGGAGCAGCACCTGGAAGAGCTGATGCGCATTCACAATGAAGCGGGCTATTTTACGGCGGCCATCACAGCCACTTATTCGGGAAAATCCGACACTTTGAACGTCGTGCAGGAGGCTGAGTTCTGGAAAAGCCGCCGCTCACGCTGGACTTTCGAGAAAATATGCGGAAACGCGCCCGACATCGTGAACCTTCATTACGTCCCGCGGTTTTTTTCCAAAATCGGTTTCAGCCTGAGCCTGACGCGTCTCTTGGTGAAAATAAAAAGCAGGCTGGCTGCGCGTGTTGTGATTACCATGCACGAAGTCTACGAGCCCGTTGATCCTCGCAGGCCGTGGCGCTGGCCTATCGCGCTGCTCCAGCGCCTGCAGTACCTGGCCCTGCTCCGCATTGCGGACCAGGTGATTTTTGTAACGCCTGTTTTCCTCGACAGGGTCGGGAAGTCCCAGCCCTGGGCGGCTTCCAAAGTAAATTTCGTGCCCGTATTTTCCAATGTGCCGGTGGTCCCTCTTACGCCCGAGGAAAGAAACGCGGAAAGATTGAAACGGGGCCTGAGCCCTGACGAAATCGTGCTCGGCGTGCTTTCCAAAAACATGCATCGCGAGCTGCGGCTGGAACAGCTGGTCGAAACCGCGGTCAAGCTGCGTGAAAAGGGTAAGTTCTGCCGCCTTTATTTTCTCGGCTCGATGATGCCTCAGGGGATTTACCGAAAAAAATACATCAACCGCTACGCGTGGGACCGCGGAATCCAGCCGCTCTGGTCCGGTTCGCTCAGCGCGAGCGACCTGTCCAAGAGCCTCCAGACGCTGGATTATTATGTCTCTCTGTCGCGTGAGGGCATCAGCCCGCGCAGCTCCGCATTTATGGCGGCGTTGGCGCATAACGCAGGCATCCTGTGCGGCCCCTCGCCCGAAATGGCGTCTTTTTCCGAGTTCGAAAATACGGCCCTGATAGCGGACCCGCTCGAGCCCGGCGAGCTTTGCAGCCGCCTGGTGAGCGAAGCCCAGGAAGGCGGCCCGCGTTCTGAAAGCAGGCTGGCCGCCCGCCAGGCGCTTTACCGGCGTTATTTCACGAACGAGAAGATCATGGAAAAAATCGAGCAGATTTATTCCAAGGCAGGGAGGGATTGATGGAAGCCGGAAAATACTGCGGCCAGCATGCTCCCAGGCGCCCGTTCTTTCAGAAAGTTTCCGATGCGCTTCTGACGCCCCTGGCATCACGCATTGCATGGGCCTTTCAGCTTAAGCAGGAGCCGTTTCCGGGCATTATCAGCCTGGAAGTCACCAGTATCTGCAACCTGAAATGCCCTATGTGCCCGCGCACGTTTTCAGACCGTAAATTTTCGCACATGCCGATGGACATGTACCGCCGGCTCATCGACGAGATCGCAGTCCACGACGCTGCCGGGGAGGTTGAACAGGTCGCCTTGCAGGGGTACGGCGAAATTTTTCTTCATCCAGACTGGTTCGAGATCGTGGAATATGCTTCGGGAAAAATAAAAAATGCTTTCATCCGGCTGGACAGCAACGGCACGATGATGAAGGATGGGGTGATTGCGAAGCTGTTCGAAAGCCGCCTGAAGGTCCTGACGGTCTCGGTGGACGGCGTCGATCAGGAAAGTTACGCCGCCACGCGCACCGGCGGCAAGTATGACGACCTGCTGAATAATCTCAGGCATTTTATCGAGCTGCGCAGGCGGCGGCCGGATGAAGGCCCCGAACTTTACCTCCAGATCATTGAATCGGAATACACGCGCCCCTACCTCGAGGAATTCAAACGCTTCTGGGCGAAAGAGACCGAAGGCGCCGCCCGCGTGCGCGTCTCTGTCATTCCTTTTCATGATTTCGCCGGCCAGATCCAGGACGAGCGCTTTGCGGCGCGCCCCAAGCCGGTACATTTTTTCAACCTCCCGTGTTATCGGCTGACTTATGAAGTGGAAATTTTTTCGGATGGCGTGACCAGCGTATGCTGTCTGGATTCCGAACGCCAGCTTGCGATCGGAAATGCCGGCACAAAGGGGATCGGTGAAGTCTGGAAAGGCCCGGAAGCGCAGCGCTTGCGCAGAGGCATGCGCTCCGGGAATTACCGCGGCCTTGAGCTTTGCAGGACCTGTCCGTTGTCGCAGAAATTTTACAGGGACGTGGCGGCCCCTGCCCGGCTTATGTCCAGCCTGGCCGGCCGCATGCGGCGGTTCATGAAGAGGCGGTTCTTTTGATTTCCGCGCCTTCTGTCAGCATTGTCATTGTCAGCTACAATACGCGGGACCTCGTCCTGAAATGCCTGGAATCTATCCGGAGAAACGGGGGAGCTTCGGTGTTGGAGACCCTGGTTGTGGATAATGCTTCCGCTGACGGCACTGTCGAGGCCCTGCGGCGAGATTTTCCGGACGTGGTAAGGATTGAAAATCCTGGTAATTACGGCTTTGCCCGCGCAGCTAACCAGGGCGCCCGCGAGGCGAAAGGCAGATGGGTCCTGCTGCTGAACAGCGACGCGTATTTTAAAACGTGTATTTTGGACGCGATGGTGGAAACCGCCGAGAGCGGCGGGCGTACTGCGGCCCTGGGCTGCCGTGTCGTACACGAAAACGGCCGTCACCAGCCTTCGGCCGGGACATTCCCCAATTTGAGGCTCGATTTTTCCGATCTTTTCCTGAGCCCGCTGAGTTTTCTTCCCGGGTTCCTGCGGGGTAATTGTGTTCTGACTGAAGATTTTTCGTCGGTGCGCCGTGTCGACTGGGTGTCAGGCAGCTGCCTGCTTTTGAGGCGGAGCGTCCTCGAGGAAGAAGGCTGGCTCGAAAAACTCGACACCAGCGTCGTGCCGACCGACGA
>CAZMMY010000153.1:0-5134 GCA_964567495.1 uncultured bacterium | reverse complement strand
TCAATCACGGGCTCGGCCTGCGACGTTTCGTCTACAATGGGAGCTCCCTCGATGTGTTTGCCGATAAGCGCCGGGTCGTGCGACAGAATACCGATGATTTCCTGCCCGTAATGCAGGTTGTTCTGCGCCCACTGAATGATGCTGCGGGCGTTATGGTCCGCGCCGATCACAAGCACGCGGGCCAGATCTTTCTTCTGTTTCTTGCGCCAGTATTCCCACTGGATCAGGAAATAACGCGTCAGGCTGACAGTCAGGATGGAAAAAATCCAGAGCGTGACCAGGTAAACGCGGGAGTAGGTCAGGCCGCGGTACATGAAGGTCAGCGCCATGAGCGTGACAACCGCGTAGCTGCAGGCCTTGCTGACCAGCAGGATTTCTTCGATGCGGCGAATATTGCGCCGGGCTTCGTACAGGCCTGAGCTCTTGAAGTACCAAAGGAAAACGGGCACGACGACCAGAAGGACGTTCAGGTAACGGCTGTAGTCCGGAATGCCGCGCGTGACCGGCACTATGCCGGTCATGAAACGGAAATAGAATGCTGCCCAGAACGCCGCGGCCACGGCGCACACGTCGGCAAACACGAACAGCGAGGTGATTTCGATCCTGCGTTTAGCGGGAGACATTTGCGTTCAAAAGCTTTCCGGTTATCTCAGTGAAGTTCTGCTTGAAGTATTCCTTGGTAAATTTTTTGACCGAGCCGGAGATTTCCTTCCGGTCCCAGGTTTTCTTTTCGAATTCCCTGATTGCGGCCGCTAGTCCTTCCGGCGTCTGCTCCTGGAAAAAATGTCCGTGCTGAACGCTCTCGAGCGCGCCGCCCCTGCCTAGCGCGATCACGGGCGCGCCGCAGGCCTGCGCTTCAAGAGGCACGATCCCGAAATCCTCTTCAGTCGGAAAAATCAGCGCCCGGGCCGAAGAATACAGCTTTCTCAGCTCTTCATTGGAGACAGGCCCGAGGAACGAGATTTTTTCGCTTAATGATTTAGGCAACTATTTTTTACCTACGATACGCAGATGGCGGTCGAGGCCGTTGAAAGCCTCGATCGCGACGTCCACTTTCTTATACGGAACAAAGGCCGAAACAATCAGGTAAAAATCCCCTGCCGCGAGGCCCTGATTCTCGTCCGGTCGGTAAAAACTGTCAAGCGGCGGGTATACCACATCCGCAGGCCTTCCATAAAAATCCCTGATCCGCTTGCGTACATTTTCTGAATTGGCGATGAAGGCCGTGACATTTTCGTTTCCTTCCACGTCCTGTTTGCGGAGGCCGGAGAGCAGAGTCTTGAGGATGGGCCGGAGAAAAAAGGGCACTTTATCGAAATAGTCGGCTTCGAAACCCCAGGCATAGCGCATCGGCGTATGAAGATAGCAGATGTGAGGCGTGCCCTTGGGTACAGGCACGTTTTTGATGACGCAGTGCGAGCTCGAGATAACAAGGTCGGCGGGTTCGAGCCTGATCGAGCGCGCGATCCATGGAAGGAACGGCAGGAGCCAGCGGTAATATTTTTTAATTCCCGGCAGGTCGTGCAGCCAGGAATTTTTGATCTTCATCCTGCGTAGAGACGGTGAAAGCCCCTCCGGGTCGGAGAAAAGCGTGTAGATGACAGCATCGGGATACATTTCAGCAAGGGCCTCAAGAACTTTCTCTCCGCCGCGCATGTGGATCAGCCAGTCGTGAAGCAGCAGGACTTTCATGACATCATGGCCCTCTGATAAACCTGGATGGTTTTCCGAGCCGTGTCCTTCCAGGAGAACTTTTCTGCCTGGCTGCGGCCCTTGACTGAAAGCTCGTCACGCAGCTGGGCAGAGCGCTCCATCCGCAGCATGGCTTCCGCCAGGCCGTTTTCCGCCGCGGGGTCGACCAGCAGGCCTGCGTCTCCCGCCACTTCGGGAATAGAAGAAGTGCGAAGGGCAATGACCGGCGTGCCCCCCGCCATGGCCTCGAGCAGGGTCAGACCGAAGCCTTCATAAAGGGACGGATGCACCAGCGCGCATGCGGACTGGTAAAGCGCTCTCAAGGTGTTTTTCGAAACACCGCTCAGATAAAAAATATCTTCCTGGCGGCCTTTGGCAGCAAGTTCAGGAAAGCTCTTTTCAAAAGCCGGGTCTTTGCGGCCCATAATGACCAGTGAGCCCTGCAGCCCTTCTTTTTTGGCTTTGAGAAAGCTTTCGATAAGAAACGGCACGTTCTTGTGCGGTTTGAGCATGCCGACATACAGGAAAAATTTCTGGGGCAGCGAATATTTGTGCGCCGCCGCCTGGATTTCCTCGCGGGTCGTGTCCTGTTTGAAGAAATCCGAGACGCCCTGATAGATGACGGTGATTTTTCCAGGATCTGCGCCGAATTCGCGGGCAAGGTCGTTTTTGGTCGACTCGGAGACTACGATAATCTGGTCGGAAAGAGTGACTGCGCGGCGCAGCATAAAACCGGCATAGGCCGCCTGAACGGGGTTCAGGTATTTTTTTCGGAAGACCCAGTGGATGATGTCGTGAATAGTGGTGACCAGCCGGGTCTTCCCTTTTATCAGCGGTACGTTGTAATGCGGAGAGTGCCAAAGATTGCAGGCCGGAAGCCGTGAAAGGTAGCCCGCCTGCTCGCGCAGCGAATAAATCGGCGCGTCGAATTTACGCCAGCGGAAACCCGGCGGCACGCCGTCGGAGTCGCCGTGAGCTGTAAAAACAAAATCTCCCGTTGCGCCCGTCACCGACCATGCGGAAAGCAGGTTCTTTATATAGGTTCCGATGCCGGTGTGCTGGAGCATCCTTGTGTCGATGCCTGCGGAAATAGCCATTGTTCAGGCGGCCTTCAGGAGGTTTTTGATTTTGGAAAAGACCTGATCAGGCGTGATCTTCGTCATGCACTCGTGGTGGCCCAGCGGGCAGGTCTTGGCTTCACACGGCGAACAATCGACCGGATG
Source organism: uncultured bacterium (assembly GCA_964567495.1). GTDB lineage: Bacteria > Omnitrophota > Omnitrophia > Omnitrophales > Aquincolibacteriaceae > CAYLPP01. The sequence continues at coordinate 2,219 of CAZMMY010000153.1, read as the reverse complement.
GAGCACCAGGTCCAGTTTGCGGGTCCACGGGTGCCAGAACTTGGCGGTATTGGTCCCGCTGAAAATTGCGACCAGCTGAAGGCCCTGCGCCGCCGCCATGTGTGCCGGGCCTGAATCATTGCCTACGTAGAGATGAGAGGCGTCGAAGAGCACCGGAAGATCCCCAATCTCCGTCATGCCGCGAAGGTCGACGACGCGGGACATTTCGGGCAGCGGTATTTCCTGTTTTTCTTTTTCCGTGCCTATTAAAACGATTTCTGCTTTCGGAATCGCCGCCAGGCGCGTCAGCAGGTCCTGGAAATGCGCGGCAGGCCAGCGCTTCGACGGATACCCCGCGCCGGTGTGAACAATTACGCGGCACTGCGTTTCCGGGTCGAGCCTGCGCCCGATAGAGTTCCAGAAGCGCCATTTACGGCTGCCGGAATAAGCGAACGGCTGGAGCGATGATTCCGCCGGAAGCGGAATCGCCAGTGATTCGAGCAGCGTCAGGTTGACTTCGGCCTGGTGCTTCATTTTTGGGTATTCCGGCGAAGCGGTCAGGAGAAACTTTCCCCCTGTCTGCGGATAACCGACGGTTTGCTGGATGCCGGCGAAAAACATCATCAGGATGGAGCGAAGGTCGCCGCGGAAGTCGATGCCAAGGTCGTATTTCTGTGAGCGCAGGCGTGAGACCAGTATTTTCGCTTCGGCGAAAGACTCCGCGAGTGAAGCCCGGCCGAACCAGTGGCTTTTCATGCCGATGGTTTCGCGGACTTCCCGCGCGTCCTCAAAAAGAGGCGCCCATTCCTTGGCGGTCAGAAGGTCGATCTGGGCTTCCGGGAACATTTCCCGCAGCGCATGGAGCGCGGGCCGTGTCATGACCACGTCGCCCAGATGGTCGAGCCGTATGACCAGGATTTTGCGGACTTTTTCCCTTTCGATTTTCCGGAACTTCGAGGGAATCCAGAAAAGAAAAGCGCCCAGCGCGTCAAAAAGCCAGACGGCCAGGCGTTTCAGCGGAGATTTGAACGCGTATTGAGGCAGGAGTTTCACTTGCTGCTGCGCGCGCCCTTAGAAAAGGGTGTAAATAAACGGAGCGACCGCCGAGCTCTGCGTGAGGACGATCAGAGCGCCCAGAAGCAGGAGGACCATGACGATCGGTGTCAGCCACCATTTTTTGCGGACTTTGAGGAAACCCCAGAATTCTTTAAGGATGCTGAGCTTGCCCATTCTTGCTCCTTTTAATATTGCCGCTCGTAGGACGAGAGGTCGGTTATTTTCGGATGGTCCTGCCAGTAGGAATCCGGTTTGGTTCCGTATTCAAGAAACTTCTTTCCGGTGGCCCTCGCGATCAGGCTGAGCGGCGTCAGAATGACGAAATACAGGAAAGCGAGGATGACATGCGACATGACAAAACCCATGACGACCGCAACCCCCATCCAGACTTTCTGGAGCGGCAGCAGGAGTTTCGGCGCGATCAGGCCCAGCGCGAAAAACGCCGCAGAAACGGAAATCATGGCCACGGGCATTTTGCCTTTGAAGAGGCCGACCCCTGCGATGATGCCGAAGAAAATCCCCATGACGACGCCGAATTCGCGCAGCTGTTTGTCCGTGCTCTTAATGGCGCGTATCTCTTCGATGATGGTGTGAAGGGCGTGGTTCTTTGCCATTAGTCGAGTTCGAACTCCTTTTTCCAGTCGCTGTCTTTAGCAAGGGCCTTCTGCTGCGTCTTGTCCAGAAGGATATTGCCGATGACGAGGTAATCCATGTGGGTGCGCATGAAGCAGGTAAAGGCCTGTTCGGGCGTGCAGACCACGGGTTCTCCCCTGACATTGAACGAGGTGTTGATGACCACCGGGCAGCCGTACTTGCTGTTGAAAGATTCGATCAGGGCATGAAAACGCGGGTTGTTTTCTTTGCTGACCGTCTGGACGCGCGCGGAATAGTCCACGTGAGTCACGGCCGGTATGTTCGAGCGGTTGAGGTTAAGTTTTTCGAGGCCGAAGAGTTTTTCCTGCTCTGATGTCATTTTTTTCTGCAGCTCTTTTTTGACAGGCGCGACCAGCAGCATGTATGGGCTGTCCGCGTTCAGATCGAAGTATTCAGAAACTTTCTCGCGCAGGACCGAAGGCGCGAACGGCCTGAAGCTTTCGCGGAACTTGATCTTCAGGTTCATGGTCTCCTGCATTTTCGGGGAACGTGCGTCGCCCAGGATCGAGCGGTTGCCCAGCGCGCGCGGA
>CAZMMY010000152.1:0-5153 GCA_964567495.1 uncultured bacterium | reverse complement strand
GCAAAATCTTTTTGTTTGAGTTTCCAGATTGACAATAAAACCTGTTTCTTCCGGGCGGGTCAGGCCTCTTCTCGAAGAAAGCTCCAGGCAGGCCCAGAGATTTATGATGATTTCATGAAGACTGATCCCGAGGCCCGCGAATGCCGCAGGCAGGGACATTTTGCGCAGATAGCGAAAAATAAAAAATAAAAGCAGCGTGTTTGCGAAGCCGGTGGCTCCCGAAGCGTTTGCCTGCCAGAAGGGGCGTGAAAACGGAAAGGAGAAAGAAAGTACGGCGGAGGCGCAGATTAAAGGTGCAAAAAAAAGGAGGAGCGAAGCAAGCGTCCGTACACGTTTCTCAAGCCGTTCGGTCGGCAGATGATGGGCAAAAAAAGAATGCCATAAATTCGTCATACTTAGATTATCGGCGGTACCCGCGCAATTATTAGGGCGCTTCCGGAGGCGCGCCGGGCGACGGCGGGGGGCTGGTCATGCGCTGGAAAGCGGGGACGGCAATTGCCGCAACTAAACCCAGGATGACGACCGCAAGAAAAACAATAAGAAAACCGCCTTCCCGACCGGGTGGCAGGCCCCCTTCCTGCATAGTGGAAAAAGGCAGTCTGTCTTTGTATTTTTTGATCACAACTTTAGTGTCAGCCCAGCCTTCACCAAGGCGCCGCCCTTTATAAAGACTGACACCAAGAATGATCGGCATAAGCGGAATAATGCCCGGAAGGTTCCTTTTGAATGAGGCCAGAAAACCAGCCGGCCTGCCCGTGCCGCGGTCCAGGACTTCCAGGCCTGTCAGCCTTTTTCCGAGAGACGCGCCGGAAAATCCGTCTTTAAGAAGAAAGAAAAACAGTACGACAAAACCGACAACGCTGCCCCCTATTTCGTTCTCGCGCTCGCTCATGCCGGACATAATCCCCAGTACCCGGATAAGATAACCCGCAGCAAAGCCGGCGGCGAAAGCCAGGATCCGCATGAAAAGAAAATCGAGTATAAAAGCAAACTGTCTGCGTGCGGCGAAACCGTAAAAACATTTCGAACAGACGGGATAACCGTAAAGCGATTTTGGTTTGGCGGTGATTCCCCTGCCGCATATCGGGCAATTTTCAGACATTCCAGGCCTCTCTTTTTAGAATATTATCGGTCGGCAGGCCCAAAGGCTTATTTTTTATTTCCAGGCGGCGGAGGCGCAGGCCTATTTTGATTCTGCGGATTTTGGTTACGCGGCATTCCGGCCTGAGGTTTCTGTGCAGGCCCGGGCCCTCCGGCCTTGAGTTTTCCTGCAGGATGCTGCACCTGAAGCCCTCCGGGTTTTTGCGGTGGATTCATCACTCCTGGATTGTTCCGCCCATCAGCGGACGGAATCGGCCGGCCGTTCATAAAAAGCTGGCCGCTCGGAGCAGATTTTTTGGGTCCGAAAGCGCCGTCGTTTCCGGGTTTTCCGGAATTGCGTCCAAAACCTTCGGTTTCCAGCCCTGCTGATGGAAGGCCCAATCGGCCCACACCACTGCCCGGCTGAATGCCGCGGGCATTCCCGGTACCGTTTCCGGGGCTGCCGTCAGGGCTGCCGCCCGGCCCGCCTCCGGGTCCTCCGGGAGGATTAGGGCCTCCAGGATTGTTCTGCCGGTCGTCACGTTTGCGCATGGGGCCAGGAAATTTCTGCGGATCCCGGACATTCGGGTTCATCTGAGGCCTGCCCTGCGCATCGCGCGGTAGGAAACGCGGCGCCGCCAGCCTTTCCTGAAACCGGTCTCTATTTTCCTGCGGCAGCTGGAAAACAGGCCGCGGTGCCATGCCTCGTTTCTCGATGACAGTGGCAAAACCTGGTTCTGTAATTTCAACCTCCTGTTTTTGCCCCTGCACCATGCCGCTGAAAATAATGCGGTGCTGGATTTTACTGCCCTCTTCGGCCTCGAGTGAAACCAGACATTTTTCACCCTCGATTTCACCCAGCACCACTGTACCGCGGATACCGATGGTTCCCGACGGCACTTCGATATTCACGTTTTCCGGCTTCACTTTTGCGACCTTGCCGGAAACAAAACGGAAAATACCTTTCGTCACGTTAGCGGCAAGATGACCGTCCTTTTTTTCTTCGTCGAGGTCGAAGAGGTCCATGCGGACAGTGGTATTCTCGGAAAGAGTAAAAAGACTTTCGTCGGCCACTTCAAACTGAATCGACGCGCCTGCAAGCGTGCTGATCGTTTCGTCGAGATAAATGGCGTCGCCGTCCTTAAGAGTGCGCTGTGCACCCGTTCCTTTGGCAAGAGCACGTACCTCGCCTTTGATTTCCACTACGGTAGCAATACCCTGCGGCTCCGCTTCGGAGCCGCTTTCGGCCTGCGCTGGAGCGGCCGGCGGGGCTGAAGACGGCCCACCCCCGGTCATCATGACAGTTGCCATAAAAAACGACATAAAAAAATGCATCATAATAAAGTCACCGCCTTCACAAAATTAGACGTTTGGACGAACCAAAAGGTTTAAGGCTTATCAGCATAAAAAAAAGGCCCAAGGCCCCGCTAGCCAGACAGGCCCAATGAAGCTGCCGCACGCTGATCATTTGAAGCCATGGGTTGGCGTCTGAAAACGGGGCGAGCGGCCGCATATCGCGGTGCATCAGGCCGTCCAGGAAAATATGGCTATAACAGCCGATAAACGCGCTTACGACTGCGGCCGGCCAGGTTATCTTTATTCCTTTTGAGAACCCGAGTGAAGTGCACATTTTAAGCCACAGATCGCAAGCCGGTTTTCCCGCCAGCACCGAAATCAGTATCACAATGTGGCAGCCGGACAGCGTGTGAAACAAGCGGTGCAGGGGCGGATCATTTTTCAGGATAAAATAAAGCGGCTCGAGGTCCATGACTACCTGTGAAAACACAAAAATCAGAAAACTGAATTTTTTCTCAGCGGATTTTATAAGAAGTGCAGGGCCGAAATGAAATGGCGTAAAAGGCATATGTTCAGCAGGACCTGTGCGGCGGGAAATGCTCCGCCATAAGCGTGCCGAAAAACGCAAGCAGCGAAAAAAGCGCCATGGCCACCACTCCCAGTGGCAGCAGGGACCCCTTTTCCACAAAGATAAGGGCATACGCCAGCTGTCCGACCACCATCCAGGCCGCAGGTTTCCAGTGCGCCGGCGGTTTTAGCAGCTTTCCGATGATAAAGCCGGTGCAAACCAAGGCAGCAGAATAATAAAGAGGATTATCCCAGGGTTCTATTTTGAGCGTCACGATAGGCGAAAAGAACCATATTGCAGCGCCGCATATGATGGAAATGATACCGACCATTCCTGCCTCCTTTGCCATATATCGGCCTCACACGCCTGAAGATTCAGGCAGGGAGTATGCCGGGATCCAGGGGCAGCTGTCCTGAAAGGACCGCCAGGCGTTTCTGAGCCCGGATGCCCGCAGGGAGCCTGAACGCCATAGGAAGAACCATCGGAAGTACCGTTCGAACCAAGGGGTTACGCGCCAGAAGCAGATTCGCAAATCGGTTCTGGATTTTATGAATATCGCGAACTTCCTGCGCACGAATTTTTTGAACCTGGTCGAGCGCGGCAGCTGAAACGTCGTTCTTTTCAAGAGCGCGGTAAATAACCCCCGCGGCCACCGCTGCGGTTTCAGCCGCCACAGAAACACCGATCGCACCCGCCGGCGACATGGTATGGGCCGAATCTCCAACCAGGAGAAGGCCGTCCAGCTCCCAGTTTTCAATCAATTCGAGCTCTGCCTGCAGGACGTTAAACTCACCGAAATCCTTCAGTTTTCTGGCGAATTCATGCACAAGAGGATGGCATTTCAGGAGGACCTGGCGGATCGAGTCTATCCCCCGCTTTTTGTAATCAGCAAACTCGCCTTTGGGCACAACCAGGCCGCACTGGATGGAATCAGGGTATTTAGGCAGTACAAGGAGATTGCGCGGCCGTGAAAGATAAAAGCGGAGCGTGCTGACATAATTGGCCGGTTTTGCAATCGTAAACCAGATAATGTCGAATTGATGTTCTGTGTACGCTGCTTTGAATTTTGCGCAGCGGCGGATAGCGGAAAAGCGGCCGTCCGCGCCGACGGTGATTTTCGCGCGAATGTCCAGATCCTCCCGCCCTTTTTTAACTTTCAGGCCGACGGTCCGTTCCCCCTCCCGCAGAAGAGACCTAGCGGAGGTATCAAACCACATTTCAAAAGAGGGGTATTTTCTGGCCTCCTCGTGCAAGGCCTGAAGCAGGACAGGCTGCGGCAGCCACAAAGCGTAGGGAATTTCAGGAGAAAGTTTCGCGAAATCGATGGCGCCAACCCTGTACTCATGAAAAAAGATCTCGGCTCCGTCGAGCTTAAGATGCGGGCTATTCTCGATAATAGAAGACAGCCCGAGTTGGCGAAAAAGGCGGGTAAAGCGAGGCATCAACACCTCGCCCCGGTATTCACGATCAAAGTTTTTGTGCTGTTCAAGAACCAGCACCCTAACTCCGACACGCGCAAGCAGCAGTCCCAAAAGCATCCCCGCAGGCCCCGCGCCGGCAATACAAACATCGGTTTCTTTCATGCGCTCATTCTAGCGGAACGTATTGGGGTATCAAAACAAAAATCCCGCACTGGGATTTCCAGTACGGGATTTCAGGCATCCAAACAGAGCTGGATACATCAGCCTTTCTTTTCCGCGGCCTTCTTTTCTTTTTCAGCCAGCTTCTTCTCCCAGCGATCTGCCATATCGGTAAGGTCGGTGGCAAGGCTGTCATTCTTGCCCTTCAACTCACTGCCGGCCTGTCGTACGCGCTGAAGATCCTGGCGCTTTTCGGCAATCATCTTCTGAAAATCTTCGCCTTTTTCACCGCTCCATTTCTCTTTCTTGTCGGCGAAATCATTCAGCTTCTTCGAAAGAGCAGGGTTGGTGGCCTGCAGCTCTGTCGCGGCTTGCCGCATGGTCTGAATATGCTCGGCCCTGTTTTCGATATTGGCGTAGGCCGGCAGGGTCAGAAGGGTTGAGATTACGAGAGTTGAGAGTAACGTTTTCATGTACTACCTCCGTTTTAGTTGTGATCAGCTTAGACGGAGTTAGCTTCTGCAGGTATCGGGAGATTCCCAAAAAGGTTCAAGGCCGCGGCTGTAAGGGAAAGGCTGTAAAAAACAAAAACCCCGCACCAAGTTTGACTTGATGCGGGGTTCTTATAA
>CAZMMY010000151.1:0-5154 GCA_964567495.1 uncultured bacterium | reverse complement strand
TTAATTCATATCTATGATGATCATGAGCCCTTACGGGTTGTCTTCTATGCCGCTCGCCGTTTCCCGGGGGCGGTTTTTCTATTTTAGGGAAGAGAGCTTCGCTTGGGCTCCATTGAGAAGGAGCGCACATGATTCTGTTCATAAGGATCTTATTCATACTGGGCTGTTCGCTGTTCGGTTTTCTGACGGAAGTTCCCTGGCTGGCGGATGTGAACGCGCCGTACGTGCATGCGCTGGGCGCGGGCATCGGGTTTTTGATCGGCACGCTGGTCATCACGATCGACATCTTCTTCAAACAGTACACTGTCCGTAATATCCTCGCGACGCTGATCGGCTTCGCCCTTGGTCTGGGCGTGCACAAGCTTTTCATGATGGTGCTGAACTACGCTCAGTTTCCCGCTGAAACCCTTCAGCAGTTCGGCGTCGCCAGCGCGATCATCTTTTCGTACCTTGGCGTTGTGACCATCCTTCGCGGGCAGGACGAATTCACCATGATGATCCCTTTTGTCACGCTCGACACCAAGGGAACCAATGAAGAGCTGATCCTGCTCGACACCAGCGTCATCATCGACGGCCGTATCGCGGACATCTGCAAGACAAACTTCCTTTCCGGCAAGTTTATTCTTCCGCGTTTTGTCCTGAAAGAACTCCAGCTGATCGCGGACTCTTCCGATCCCCTCAAGCGCAACCGCGGCCGCCGCGGGCTTGACGTGCTGAACGCCAAGCTGGTCAAGATGGGCCAGGTCCTCGGCGCCAAGGTGTTCACCAACGACTACAACCTGAACAAGGTCGCCGAGCTGCAGGGCGTGAAGGTCCTTAACATCAATGAGCTTGCCAACGCCTTGAAGCCCATTGTCATGCCGGGCGAGATCATGCAGGTCAAGATTCTGAAGGAAGGCAAGGAGCATGACCAGGGTGTTGCGTACCTTGACGACGGCACGATGGTTGTGGTCGACAATGGCCGCCGCCGGGTCGGCCAGACCTTGAACGTGACGATTACCAGCGTGCTCCAGACCCAGGCGGGGCGAATGATCTTTGCCAAACCGGGCGATGAAGGCGGGCGGGGCGGCAGCGACCTGGATCGCGAACGCCAGGCAGGCCAGTACCGCCAGCAGGGTGACCGCAGGCCGCAGGGCACCGGCGGCGGACAGAACCGCTAAGTGATGCAGGCGAGTCTTATCGTAGCTGCGGGCGGCAGCGGCAGCCGGTTCAAAAGCTCACTTGCCCCCCACCATACCTCCCCCCGCAAGGGTGGGGGGAGAATTAAAGAGGGGGGGCCGTCCAAGCTTTTTGTTAAGCTCGGCGGCAAGCCCGTGCTTGCGCACTGCCTCGAAACTTTCCAGAAGTTTCCGCAGATCCGGGAAAAGATCGTGACCGTCCCGCGCGGCGAAGAAAAAAACGTTCTCGCCATGCTGAAGGAAAACGGCGTCAGCGGTGTTCGTGTGGTCGCCGGCGGCAGAACGCGCGCGGAATCCGTGCTGAACGGCATCAAGGCCGCGAAAGCGGGGACGGACTGGGTCATGGTGCATGACGGCGCCAGGCCTTTCGTGACCGAACAGGCTGTGGGAAAGCTTTTGAAAGAAGTCGAGGGCTTCGATGGCGCGCTGCTTTCCAAGAAAGTCGTTCCGACTCTGAAGGAAGCGGGCCCGGACGGCAAGATTGTACGCACAGTCGACCGCACCCGTTTGTTCGAGGCAGAGACGCCGCAGCTGATCAAACGTGAAGTCCTGAAGAAAGCTTATAAGAACCCGGAAGCGCTGAACGCGACGGACGAGGCTTCGCTTGCCGAATCTGTAGGGGCGCGCGTGAAGCTGGTTGTCCACGATTCGTGGAACCCCAAGATCACGACCGCGCAAGACCTGGAGCTGGCCGAACGGTTTCTCGGCACGGCCCAGACGGTGACCGGTTTCGGGCGCGACATCCACCGGCTGGTGGAAGGCCGTAAAATGGTTCTGGGTGGTATCGTGATTCCGTTCGAGAAAGGCCCGCTCGGCCATTCTGACGGCGATGCGCTTCTGCACGCTGTGACCGACGCAGTGCTCGGCTGCATGGGCGCGGGAGACATCGGCGACTGGTTCTCCGACAAGGACCCGAAGAACAAGAACATCGCCAGCACGAAAATTCTTAGCGCGGTGCTCGAAGAAGCCGCCGCCAAAGGTTTCGAGGCTGCTCACGTTGACACGGTCATCGTGCTCGAACGGCCCAAGCTCGGAAAATATAAGCAGGAAATGAAAAACAAAATCGCGGCGCTCATGAACCTCGCGCCCGAAAACGTTTCGATCAAAGCCAAGACCATGGAAGGCCTCGGCCCGGAAGGGCAGGGGCTGGCGGTCTCGGCTGAAGCCATAGTTACGATGAGGAGAACCAAATGATTTTTTGTCATCCCAGCGAAAGCTGGGATCCATGTCTTACCAATGTTCTGGATTCCTGCTTTCGCAGGAATGACAGGCATCAGAGAGAGAGCAAATAATGCGTGTTCGTTTCGCGCCGTCGCCGACCGGCTATCTGCACCTCGGCAACATCCGCACCGCACTTTTCAATTACCTGCAGGCCAAAAAAAGCGGCGGCAAGTTCATCCTGCGCGTTGAAGACACGGACCTGGAGCGTTCCAAGCCCGAGTACCGCGCAGCGCTTGTCGAGGACATGACGTGGATGGGCATCCGCTGGGACGAGGGCCCGGAAATCGGCGGCCAGTTCGGCCCGTACCTCCAGTCTGAACGCATGGACCTTTATAAGAAGTACACCGACAAGCTTCTGGCCGAAGGCAAAGCGTATTACTGCTATGTAACCGAAGAAGAAACTGAACAAGCCAAGCAGCTCGCGCGCCTTGAAAAGCGCCCGCCCCGGTTCGATAACCGCGGCCGGAATTTCTCGAAAGAGGAGATCGAAGCCCGTAAGGCGAAGGGCATCAAGCCGACGATCCGCTTCAAAGTCGAAAACCCTAAAGTCAGCATGACGGACCTGGTGCGCGGTGAAGTCCACTTCAACCTGGACGATATGGTCGGCGATTTCGTGATCGTGCGCGCCGACGGCAACCCGACTTTCCACCTCGCAGTGTGCGTTGACGACGGCCTGATGCAGGTCACGCACGTCATCCGCGGCGAGGACCATCTTTCCAACACACCGAAACATATCCTGCTTCTCGAGGCCATGGGCTTCAAGCCGCCGCAGTACGGCCATCTTTCGCTGATCCACGGGCCGGGCGGGGAGCCGCTTTCCAAGCGCCTTGGCGACGTTTCCGTGCGCGAGTTCCGCCGCAAGGGTTTCCTGCCGCAGGGCCTGGCCAACTACATCGCGCTGCTCGGCTGGTCCGCGGGCGGCAACCAGGAAATTTTCACCTGGGAAGAACTCCAGAAGACGTTCGATATCAGCCGCGTCAACAAGTCGTCTTCCATTTATGATCCGCACAAGCTTGACTGGGTCAACGGCGAGCACCTGCGCGCTCTCCCTCAGGAAGAGTTCGTAAAGAAGGCGTTCGCTTACCTGAAAGAAAATAACCTGCTGAAATACGATGAAGCTCTCATCCTGAAGCTCCTGCCCGTGTTTCAGGACAATATCGAACGCTTCGATCAATTAGCCGAGAAGCTCGATTTACTCAACGACGACCTTCATTATGAAGCCAAGGACCAGCTGACTTCCGAAGACGGTAAAGAGATCTGCCGCGTCGCGCTGGAAGTCCTGCCCTCCGTGACCGGGGAAGGCGACGCGCTTTACGAGAATTTCGTCAACGCCCTCAAGCCCAAGGTCAAAGCCAAGGGCAAGCATTTGTTCATGCCGCTCCGTATCGCGCTGACCGGCAAGGCCCACGGCCCCGAGCTCAAGCGCATCTTTCCCGTGTTCGGCATGGCCCGCATCCGCCAGCGTTTCGAAAGGGCGCTCGCAGTCTGATGAATATCAAGTTCTTCAACACGCTTTCCGGAAATACGGATGCATTCGATAAGCCGCAGGGCGCCGAGGTCGGGCTGTACACCTGCGGGCCGACGGTGTACGACTACGCGCACATCGGGAACTTCCGGGCGTTTGTGTTCGAAGACCTGCTCCGCCGCTTCCTGGAATTTTCCGGCTATAAGGTCAAGCACGTCATGAACCTGACGGACGTTGACGACAAGACGATCGCTGGCGCGAAAAAGGCAGCGATCCGCCTCGACGATTACACCGCGAAATACATTCAGGCTTTCAACGATGACCTGAAGGCGCTGAACTGCCTTCTGCCCACCGTCCAGCCGCGTGCGACGCGCAAGATCAAGGAAATGCAGACGCTGATCGCGGAGCTGATCAAAAAAGGCATCGCCTACGAAAACTCGGGTTCGGTTTATTACCGTGTCGCGAAATTCCCCGGCTACGGCAAGCTTTCGAAGAAGAAGCTGGAGATGAACATCACGGGCGCGAGCGAGCGTGTCGAAGCGGACGAATACGAAAGCAAGGAAGAAGCCACGGACTTCGTGCTCTGGAAGGCCGTGAAGGACGGCGAAGAGCAGCTCGGCGCGGCCTGGGATTCGCCGTGGGGCAAGGGAAGGCCGGGCTGGCATATCGAGTGTTCGGCTATGTCGATCGAGGAGCTGGGCGCGCAGTTCGACATTCACGCGGGAGGGGAAGACCTTATCTTTCCACATCATGAAAATGAGATCGCGCAGTCCGAAGGCGCGACAGGCAAGGAGCCATTCGTGAAGTTCTGGCTTCACTGCAAATTTCTGCTGGTGGACGGGACCAAGATGTCCAAGTCCAAGGGGAACTTTTATACGCTGCGTGACCTGATCGCCAAAGGGCACGACCCGATGGCTGTACGCCTCGCGCTTCTGTCTACGCACTATCGCAATACGCTGAATTTCACCATGGCGGGTCTGAAAGAGGCGGGGGAAACAATAAAGCGGTTGGATGACTGCTATGCGGAGTGTTCGAGGAAAATTCACGAGGCTTTATCAGTCCCCAGGGATTTGAATTACGACAAGAATTATCTGGGCGAGCATCTGAGTGCGATGCAAAGGTGGCTGGCGGATGACTTGAACATATCTGCCGCTATAGCCGTCCTTCTTGAAGTTGTCACAGAAATTAATCGAGAGCTGCCCAAGGCAGGAGCCGCAAGCGCATTACTTTACCGCCTGTTTTTAGAGCAGGTAGACAGGCTGCTTGGTTTAGATATTTCATTTAATGAAG
>CAZMMY010000150.1:0-5176 GCA_964567495.1 uncultured bacterium | reverse complement strand
AATCCTTTTCCTGACCCTGTTCCACCTGCTGCTGGCCGCGTGCGTCTATCTTCCCGCCGTGCTGGCCAAAGGGGAGAAGCCGCTTGCGGGCCTGTTCGGCATCCGTGATTTCACCAGCCTTTTCACCATGTCCCTTATCCTTACTGTGTATGCCGCCATCGTATGCCAGCTCGGCTTCCAGGCTTCCGGTGCGGTCAAGGAAGTCGGGGCCTCCCAGTTTTTTGGTTTCATCCTTGGCTTCAATGCGGTCCCCGTTCTTTTCTATTTCGCGCTCGGTGTGACCGTACTGACCGGTATTGCGCTCTTTCCGGCAGGCCTTCTTAAAATCCTGAACGGCTTGGCCAAAGCCCAGACCGCGTTTCTGATCGCGCACGCCTGCTTCGCCGGCCTTCTGTTTCTGGCTTACACTGAACTCGCCAAGATCGGAAGCCCGAACTTTTTTGAACACCTTAAGATTGCCGCTCTTTTCTGGGGCTTCATCGCCGCCTCGATTTTCCTGGCGGCCCGCAGCTTTCGCCCTCAGCAGCTCACCGGGCTTTCCGCCATGGAGCTGGACATCACAGCCGGGCGCCTCGAGAAACAGGAAAACATTCTGAACCGCTACCGCGACCTTTTCGTTTCGCGCCGCCTCGACGCCTGGATCCGCCAGGTTTCGAACCGCGTGGCCACTCAGGCTCATGAAATCGCCGTGCACACGCATGAAGCCATCCAGCTTGTGAGCCGCGAGAAACCTTCCGAGATTGACCTGAGGCAGGTCGAAGAGCGTTACCGCCGCGCGGAAGCCATTTCCAAGAAGATGGAAAATGAGAACGCCCGTTTTCTTCTGAACTCTTCGCTTTGGAATTTGAATGAAGTGGAACTGGAGCGCGCCGCCATCCTGCGCGACCAGTTTTCGAGAGAACTCCGCAACGCCAAGCTTGAAGTCGCCAGCGTCCGCAAGAAGATCGACGAGCGCCTGGTTTCGCTCAAGCCTACGCTGCCGCCCGCGGCTCCCGCCGCAGTGCTGCCTCCGCCTCCTCCCGCGACCGAAGTCGTGACGGAAGCGGCCGCATCCAAGAGCTAAGGCAGCTTTTCAGTCTCCACGCAGACCTGGTTCCTGCCGCTTTCTTTTGCCCTGTAGAGGGCTTCGTCCGCGCGCCTGACCATGAAATCCGGCACCGTTTCTTCCGGCCTGAGCATTGCGACGCCGATGCTGATGGTGAAGGGGATTTTATGGCCTTCCCACTCGACCTGGGTTTTTTCCACGATCTTCCTTAAGCGTTCCGCTACCTGAAAGACCGCGTCCTGAATTTTGCAGTTTTTGAGCATGACGATGAATTCCTCGCCGCCGTACCTGCCGACCGAGTCGACGTCAGCCGTTGTCCGCTTCACGCGCACGTAAGTCTGCAGGATTGACGCCAGTTCTTTTAAAATCCTGTCGCCCGCGAGATGGCCGTAGGTGTCGTTGATTTTTTTGAAGTGGTCGATGTCGAGCAGGAGAAGCGAAAGCGGTTTTTTCGTGCGGCCGGATTCAATCGCGGCCTGGTTCAGAAGAGTGCGGAAATGCCGGATTACGAACAGACCTGTCAGGCCGTCGCGCGTGGCCAGCTGAAAAAGCCGGGCCCGTTCGCGCTGGTTCAGCACCAGGGTGTAAACCGCGCAATATGCGAAAAAAGTAAAAATCAGCAGCAGCGGCTGGAACACATCGAACCACAGGCCTTTTTTTGCGAACATGAAATAGGATGCCGCTACCCAGCTGCCCGCCACCAGCAGGCCGAGCAGAACCGAGCGCGTCCTGTGAAACGGAAAGAAAATAAAAGAGCAGACCGCGTACACCAGCACCATGACCGCGCCGTTCCATAATTTGGAAACCGGCCGCACGAAGTCGCGATTCAGGATGTTGTTGATGACGTTGGCGTGCACGCCGACTGCGGGATACGCCGGTTCGATCGGGTTGGCTTTGATATCGGCATGGCCGAAAGCGGTCAGGCCGATCAAAAGGATTTTGCCGCGGATTTTTTCCGGGTCCACGAGGGGCTTTTCACCTTTCTTGAGCGACTCATAGCTTTTCAGGATGTCCCAGTACGAATAATGTTCGAAAGTATCTTTCCACGTTCCGGCCCAGTTGATGAACAGCCGGCCCTGTTCGTCGAGCGGCAGGTAAGGGGTCGGGCGGCCTTCTTCGGCCAGAACGTCTTCCGCCACCTGGATCGCCAGGTGGCGCTGTTTCTCGCCTCCATAATCGAGCTCGGGTTTGACTCGCCGCATCGTGCCGTCGGAGTCGGGCGTGATGTTGATGTGGCCGGAAGGCCGTGCGGACTTTGTGAATTCAGGAAGAGACTTGATCCAGATTTTGTCGCTGCCCTTGAACTCCAGAACGCTGGGCAGGTAGATTTTGCCCGGCGCTTTTTCAAGGGCCTCGCGGAGCGCGCCGTCATCGAAGTCTTCGCTCTTTTCACTGAAAATTATATCGAACACGATAGCGCGCGCGCCCCATTCATTCAGGATGTGCGCGAGCACCGCGTGATAGTGGCGCGGCCACGGCCAGCGGCCGATGGCCTGGATGCTGTCTTCCGCAATCTCGACGTAGCCGATGTCGGCCTCACCTTGAAAAAGTAATCCAGGAAAATAAATTCGAAGCGTTCCAGGAAATTGCGGTTAAGGCATATCAGATAAAAAGCAAGGATGAGAAGGAAGGCGAAGAGCTGGACTGCGCGCGGGCGGCCGGGCTTGCGCACAATCGCGGCGGCTTCCTTGCGTGTCCGGCGGAACCAGTCTTCAGGCTGTTGGACCAGGCTAGCTGGCGGTCGTATGCTCATGGTTAAAGAGTACACTCCAAATATCGGCTTGCGCCGCGGAAAACCTTCTTGTATTCTCAAAAGAATGAGCGAAGACCACGGCTGCTGCCGGCATGAAGGGAAAAAACCTGCGCCCTGGTACAAGACCGTCCTTTTCTGGGCCGGCGCCGCGGCTGCCGTTTTATTTACGGCCTCCTTCTTTTTCCCGAAACTTCAGCATTTCCGCCATTCCTTCGCGGAATATCTCAAGATGATGGTCGTGCCTGTGGGGCTTGGCTTCCTGGCCGGCGGCATTCTCGATTATTACATTCCTCAGGAATATGTTTCCAAACACCTGGCCCGCAACAAAAAACGCACGGTTTTTTACGCGGCCGGCCTGGGTTTCCTGATGAGCGCGTGCAGCCACGGCATTCTCGCGCTTTCCATGGAGCTTCATAAAAAGGGAGCTTCCGGGCCCGCGGTCATCAGCTTTCTGCTGGCCAGCCCGTGGGCGAACCTGCCGATCACGTTTCTATTGATCGGCTTTTTCGGGCTGAAGGCTTTTGTGATCATTCTTTCCGCGCTGGTCGTGGCCATCGTGACCGGTCTGGTCTTTCTGCTGCTGGACGAAAAAGGGCTGATCGAAAAAAACAGGCACACGGTCGCGACCGCTCCGGACTTTTCTATCCGCAAGGACGTGATGCGGCGCCTCCGCGAGTACCGGTTTTCGCCTGCTTCGCTCGGGGCTGCAGCGCGCGGGATTACTCGCGGCATGGCTTCGCTCGCGGACATGGTGCTTGGCTGGGTGCTGATCGGGGTGGTGCTTGCGAGTTTCATGTCGTCCATTATTCCGCCGGATGCTTTTCAAAACTGGTTCGGCCCTTCTTTGGCAGGGCTTCTTTTAACTCTTGCCATGGCGGCTGTGCTGGAAGTGTGCTCGGAAGGAACTGCGCCGGTCGTTTTTGAAATTTATAAACATACCGGCGCTTTCGGGAACGCGTTTGCGTTTCTAATGGGGGGAGTTGTCACCGACTACACCGAAATCGGCCTGATCTGGTCCTCGCTGGGTAAAAAAACCGCCCTCTGGATGGTGGCAGTCTGCATTCCCCAAGTCATTCTTATTGCTTGGGTTCTGAATATTCTCTTTTAAGCTTGAATTTCTCCCCTCAGCTCAGCGTCCTATATGTGTCAATATTGACTTTTATAGATCATGGGCTATCATTTCTATCACTAAACAGGAGGATCCAAATGAAGATGATGTTAATGCTGCTGCTTGCCGCTTTGATGTTCCAACCCGCACTCCTTCTCGCTGAAGAGAAAGCCGCCGCTGCGGCTGCCGCTGCCGCGGATGCCGAACTTGAGGCTGCCGAAGATGTGGATGAGCTGGCGCTGGATGATGAGGATTTTGCGCTGGACGAAGATGTGGCTCTCGATTCCGACGCTGATCTTGGCGCCGATGTCGCGGACGCCGCGAAATAAGTAGTTTAGCTTTACCGGTCAGGCCGGCTGGAGATTCCTTCTCCTGCCGGCCTGATCGAGAAGTTCACACACCGATTCTTTTCCGAATTCCTTCCCGAAAATAATCTTCCAGATTTCAGGCGATTCCATCGACAGGTAAACCGTGACTTGCGGGGCGCGGGTGCGGATCATCTCCACGATCTTTTTGTAGATCTCGATCCTGCGCGGTTTGAAATAGCGCATCTTTCCGTCCATACCCATGATCCATTCGGCCAGCGGCAGCTCGGACTTGGGGAACCTGCTGCGCATGATAGGCTTGAGCTCCGGCATGAAGCGCAGGCAGCCTACGCTGATCCAGGCGATTTGGCTGTGCGGGACCGCGGCCAGCATTTCATCGATTGCGTCTTCGTAATCTTTTTCCCAGCCGGCGTAATCGATGATCGGGTCAATATGGAAGCCGATGCGGTATCCCGCGGCCGTAACTTTTCGGGCCGCGGCCAGGCGCTCGGCGAATGAAGCGCATTTGTGCTCTTCCTCTTTCTGGACTTTTTTGGAGTTCATAGACCAGGAGACGATCACGCGGCCGCCGGGTTGGAGCGCGGGCAGGCGCTCGATATTGTCGCTCTTGGTCTTAAGTTCGAGCACCGCGTTCTGCTGTTTTGCGAAGAACGGCACCAGAGTTTCGGTGAGGCCCGTGATGTGGTCGAGGGAAAGAGAGTCGGCCAGCTGGCCCGTGCCGATGCGGAAGAATTTCTGCGGGTTGGCGTCGAGCGTCTGCTTCAGGTTTTCCAGCATTTCCTCGAGGTTTACAAAAATCGTCAGCAGGGGGTTGGTCAAATATGCCTGGAGGATGCAGTAGCTGCATTCCAGGTCGCAGCCTTCCTGCAAGTGGAGCGTGAAGTAATCGCAGGAAAGATACTGTTCGGATTCCGGAAAAGGCTTGAAGGAGCGGCCCTTGTCTT
>CAZMMY010000149.1:2008-5199 GCA_964567495.1 uncultured bacterium | reverse complement strand
GAACAGGCCGAACGCCTTGCCGACGACGTTGTGATCGCCGGTCCTGGTCCAGGTCAGGAACTTGCCGGAAAGGTCCGCGTGAAAACCGTCGTTTTCCCACTCGCCGTTCTCGACGTCTGCCATCCAGTAACCGTTATCCTGATAAAAAGAATAGCCTTCCTCGTCCACGACGCGATAGCCGAACGGGTCATTGCCGCCCATGAAACCGGAGAACGAGGATGATTCGGCGAGGTTGCTGTAGAAAGTGCGGTTGAAGCTCTGACGGTAAATACCAAAATCAGAAGCGTAGCCGTTGTTCTCGTCAACGATGGAAGCCGTCTCGAATTCATCGAAGCCGCCGATGCTGCCCCCGCCGTTTTCGAAAGAACCAATCAGCGTGCCTTCGCCGTAAGTCAGCCAGATATTGTCTTCCGTGAAGTTTTCAGCGCCGATGCCCGAGCCGTCCATCTCGCGGGTATGCAGCTGGCCGTCCATGGCGAACATCTCGATTTCGTCGAACGCTTCGCCGGAAAGGTTTCCGGTCAGGAAACCAAGAGGCGCGGTCTCTTCAGCGTTCTGGGGGCCGACGTAAAGGCCCGCGAAAGCGCCCTTCATGTCGCCATCCAGATGATTGCCGGCCATAAACGCATAATAAGCGCCGCCGTTGTAAGTAGTGTTCGAATAACCGCCTGATTCGACGCCTCCCTCAATCGCGTTGTAGCTCGTCACCGTATTGCGCCAGATCTGCTGGTCGCCGGTTTCACTGTCCTGATAGAAACCGCCGATCACAAACACGTCCGCAGTGCCGCCGTCGACAAGGACGCTGTCCACACCGCCGAAGTATGCTTCGAAAGAACCCTCGCTTTCATCAATGCCGTCCAGGTCGCCTTCCAGATAGCTGAAAAAGGAAAGCGGTTCGCTCTGATAGGCGCCAACCGACTGCAGGATGAAATCGCCGCCGTACTCGGAATAATTCGCAAGGCCGGAAACGCCGCCGGCAAGCACGCCAAGGCGGGTTTGGGAAAGAAACGCGCCGGCCATCTGGCCGCGGATGTCGCCGTCGTCGAACGAGCCGTTGACTTCAGCCAGCCAATAACCGTAATCACCGGAGAAATAATAGCTCTCCGTCGGGCGGTAAAAACCAAAGCTGGCCAAGCCGCCGGTCATGGCGCTGAAATCAGAGCCTTCGCCCTGGTAGAAATAGCCGTCCGAATAACGAAAATTATAAATGCCGAAATTATGGCTCGGCAGAGTCGGGTTTTCCACATCCTGCAGGAACATAACTCGAGACCATGTCAGGTCCGCGCCAAGGTATCCGTCGCCGCCAAAATCGCCGGCCAGCATCGCGCCGTAGGCATAGCCGTTGCCGAAAGAGCTGCTGAAAAAGTCCGGGTCGATGTTTTGATCGTTCCCGAAAACAGTCGGCGTGAAAACGCCGGAAGCCGACCACGTGCCTGTTTCATTGTCGAACGAGCCGTTTGTATCGCCGGTCAGGATGCCGATGTTGCCGGACGGATCCACAAAAAGCGCGGCAAACACGCCTTCTACGCCGGTCCAAAGGCCTGCGGTGTAACCAAAAAATGCGCCGCCGTCGGAAGTAGATTCCACTTCGGCCCCAGGAAGCTCACTGGTGATGATGCTGTTGAAAAGACGCGGACGGGAATCTTGCACTTCTTCGAAAAACTGCCCGCCGAAAACCACGAATGGCTGGCTACTGGTCCACGGGAAAACCGCGGCCAGAATGTCGCCGAACTCTTCGCCGGTCCACTGAAAATTACCGCCGTCGTTTGCGTACAGGCTGGATTCGTTATCTTCTCCGCCCCAGATGCCGAAAAGCTGCAGGAAAAGCTCGCTTAAAGAATCGCCGGATTCGCCGCCAAGCTCAGGTTTGATCTCTTCGAAAGGCTGGTCCGTAGTACCCTGCGGAGTCTCGTTTTCGTCTTCGAGGTCGCGGAAAGGCGGAATGTAGTCTGAACCGGTAGGCGGAGTATAGCCGTACGTATCGTCTTCAATTTCCCAGTCCATTTTCTCAAGCTCGTCGAGCTCTTTATCGGTCGTGTCATTCGGGCCCGTAGAGCTGCCGTCAGAACCGATGCTGCCGTTTTGGCCAGGAGTGAGCTCCATTTCCGCTTTCTTGACCAGGTTTGCCAGCATGCCGTTACCCTGCTCGAAATAGGAGCGGGTGCCGGTGTTCTTCACAAACAGATAAAGGATGGTGCCGCGTACGGCCGCGATCGCGACGGGTGAAGAAATCTCGAACTTCGATCCCTGTTTCTTCTTGTCGACCTTGGCGCGGATTTCGCCAAGCTTTGATTCGAAAATGTCTTCAAGGCTGCCGGTCTTGGTGTCGCGGCTGAGCTTCTTGATCTTCAGATGCGAAAGCGGGCGGAGATTAATGACACGGCCGCTTTCCAGGACAAGCTGGGCCTTCCCGTTGGGGCCGGTTTCGATTTCGTCGCCGGGGCCGAGAGCTTCTTTAATGGCGGGAGCGTGCCACTTGCCCGTGCCTGCCGCGTGCACGCGCACCGGACCGACGAACTTCGCGACGATAGCCTTTCGCACGCCGCTCATATCAGGCGTGGAAGGGCGCGGGTTGGTGTCGGACTCAAACTTCTTCTGTTCTACCTGCATATACGCGCGCGGGCCGAAAGGAGGCGCTTTATAAGGAACGTACGCCGTAGTGCCGCGCTGGACGATGATGGGCTGCTCGGGGAAATCCAGGCTCTTGGCCGCGATCTCGCCGTCCAACGCAAGGATAGAGGTGGAAGATTTCAGGAAGGAAACGCAGATGTCAGAACCCCTGACGCTGCCTTCGGCGTTCGGAGTGTCGATGGCAAAATTCTCTTTACCGTTTGCGGCCTTCGAGACAATAACGCGGACCTTGCCGCGGTCGACGAAGAGGCGCGCATTCTCACGCTTGCCGTTCTTCAGGGTGTAATCGCGGATCTGGACCTGGCTGTTCTCGCCCACGCGGAGAACGGACTTGTCGTTGAACACAATTTCGGCGCGCGAAAAGCTCTTGGTGCGGATAGTGTCTCCGACGGAAACCGCTTCCTCCCTGATCACGGGGAAATAATCGGCGCCCGCATGGCGGTCGACGCGTCCTTCGACATAAGTCAGGAGGCCCACTCCTTCCGGAAGCGCGGAAACCGCGGGCGCGGCAGAAATCTGCGGAGCGCCCGACAGGACCATTCCTAACACAAGAATTGAAG
>CAZMMY010000149.1:0-1998 GCA_964567495.1 uncultured bacterium | reverse complement strand
TAAACGCCGAGCCATCATGGGATGACCCTCCTTTGATTGAATTTAAATACTAGAACTGCGCGGCCACGCCGGTGCTGAACACATGCCGGTCATAGTCGTAAATCGCGAGATTCGAAACGTGCCTGACGTACGTATAACGGAACTGCAGGTCAAGGTTTTTGGTCAGCTCATAGGAGAGCAGCGTAGACAGCGTGTAGCCTTCGTCTCCGCGCTTCTGGCCGAAGACTGTGTGCGAATGGCGAAAATTCTGGAAGAAAAGGTCCGCTGCGAGAGTAGCGCGGAGCTTCTGTACATAGGGCACCACGAACTGGATACTGGGTGTGATGCGGTTGCCGTAATAATCCCAGTTGTTGCCGTCGGTGTTGTTAACGTCGAACTCGTAACGGATGCCAGCGGAGCCCTTATTCTCCTTGAAAAGGTAGTACCAGCCCGCGCCCGGCGCAAAACGCAGGCCGTCGCGGTCTTCTGCGCCGTCAACGATGCTGGAGTAATAGTCCTGCGCCTGGAAGCGCATTCCGAGCTGCGCGATCTGGTTGTTCGCGACTTTGAAATTCACGATCGGGCTGGCTGAAACTGAAGAAAGGAACGGATCGTTGGAATCTACAAGGGTGTAGTTGTACTGGAACGGCACGCTGAAGACGGCGCGCTTCGTATTATAGGAGGGTGACAGCGTCCAGGTGTGGCTCTGCACGTCGAAATCGTTGAGATCGGTCTGGTTGGCGTAATAAAAATCGTAAGCGGCCTTCAGACTGTACTGGTCGTTGAAACGGTGGTTGTAATCGCCGCCCGCGGTCACAACCTCGCGGAAATCGCCTTCCTCGCCGACTTCGTTCACGGAAGCCGTGTCGCTGGGTTTCAGGATGACGTTAGTATCCCACTCAGTAAAAAAGCCGGCGTGGAGGTGGTACGGCTTGTCGGCCTCGGCCTTCTGCTGCAGGACCTTGGTGTATTCGTCCGCGTACTGGCTGATGTCCGCGTTCGGATCGAGCGCGATGACTTCCTGGAAGGCCTTGCGCGCGGCGTCAAAGGAACTGTCCTTTACGTATGCGAGGCCGATCTGGTAGTCCGCAGACTGGGCCATGGTAGCGTCCAGCTCTTTGGCTTTCTTGAAGGAATCAATGGCTTCGGTATTTTTTCCCTGCTTCAGCTTGACCAGGCCTTTAAGAAAGGCTGTCTGCGCGGGGCGGATGCCCTGCTCCTCCGCGGTGCCGATCCATTTCTGGGCTTCGTCCGCGTCGCCGAGTTCGTGCAGGACTTCGATCAGCTCGGGAAGCGCTTCTTTAACTTTTGGGTTTTTGTTGACGGCGTCGAGAAGGTTTTTTCTGGCTTCTGGATAGCGCTGCATCCTTTTATAAGTAATGCCGAGGTAGTACGCGGCTCGGGTGGAATTAGGGTCTTCCTTGCGCGCTTTTTCAAGCAGCGCGGCGGCCTCGTCATTGTTCTCGCGCTGATAAAGGGCGATGCCCTGGTCGAGCGCTTCGGAAGCAGAAAGGAAGGTCGGCTGGAACGCGACCGCGACGAGAAGGGTCATGATCCGGCAAATATTTTTTTTGAGCGCAGAATTTTTGATAACGAAATCCTCGGGAAGTGATGGAATGGCGAGAGCTTAGCACAGGCCAAAAAGGGGTGTCAATCTTTTATCCCCCGTCAGGAATTCTGCGCCGCTTTTGAGAGATTTTGGCGGTGCGGCCCCAAGCAAAATGGGTAATGTGAAAGCACAAGCTAGCAAATCAGGTAAAACAGGGTCTGGCGGACAGCGCTGCGGCTCAGGAGTAGAACTTGCGGCCTTTTTCGGCCAAATGGCGTAGATATGCGGCGGGTTCGAAGCGTTCCGCGCTGACGGTCTTCTGGAACCGCTCCAGGTCCCGCAGGATGTTTTCCACACCCACGAAGTCCGCATAGCTGAGCAGGCCAGCCCGGTACGGCGGGAAGCCCGTCCCCATGACCATGCCGATGTCAACCGTCGCCGCGCTGTCGATGACCTTTTCTTCGAGGCAG
>CAZMMY010000148.1:3323-5232 GCA_964567495.1 uncultured bacterium | reverse complement strand
CGGAGTGGAAGCGGGAAACGGACGCTCTGACGCAAAGTATGGAAAAAGAAGGCAAGAGACTCGGCGAGATTTTAGTAGAGAGGGCGGAGCGGCGTGAGGTTCAGGCTCACGCCGGGGATTACTCCAAAAACCGCAGCCTGCTCCGCGACCAGCTCAAAAAACTGCACGACGCGATTCTCGCGGGCACCGTAACCGACGGCGACGCGGAGCCCCTTGTCGGCGACCGGTTCGGCGGCGCGCGCGAGCGTCTGCGCGTACTCGCCAAGGCGATCGGTCTCCGCGGCAAGCGCCGCATATCCTTCGCGAATTTCCGCATCCGCCGGTACGCGCGGCAGGAGCTTCGCGCCGCTGCTGTGCGGTTCGTGGAGTCGCAGGACAAGTTCTACATCGATTACTTGCGGGAAAGATCCGGCGGAAAGAAGCGCTGGGAAATGGCCAGGGAGAGAGGGTTCGACGACCTTTATACTGATTTGTTCAACGGCCGCCAGCCGATCGACCGCGCAGTTCAGGACGCTGTGGACCACGAAGACCTCTACGGTTCGACATCGCTCGACGACATGATCGGCGAACTCGACCGGCTCAACAAGCGGCTGATTTCCGATATGAAGGAGAAGAAGAGTGAAAATCTGAAAGCCAGCGTCACCATCGCCGAGGACGGCTCCAGCGGAACCGGCCGCCCGGACGCGCGGCTGGTGAGGCAGGGATATCTCCGGTTCGTCATCGAATCGCGGCTCGGCCTTCTCGAAGACGCCGCGTATGCTCTCCGGCCCGGAGAGCAAAGGGATCGGGAGCTGAACCGCGCGCGCGACCTGAAAGATCGCTACGAACGGACACTCAGCGATTTCTCTAACGCGAAAAAAGGGCTGACCGGCGATGTTTTACTTTTTACTTTTGAGGCAGACCGCGCGGTCACGGAGTGGGAGAAAACGCACAACGAACTGGCCAGGCTGCTGGATAAAGAGAAACGTAAAAAAGAGACGAACGAACAGGTCCGCATCAGCGCGGCCAAGGTAAGCGACAAGCGAGCGGAGGCGGCCCGGGCCCTGTTCCGTATGGCCGATGCCGCTTTCAAGGCGGAACTGGAAGGCAAAAAACTGGAACAGAAAGACCGGGACCGGCTCGAAAAAATCATCCGCGAGGCGCAGACGCTGCAGAACTCCGCAAGGAAGAGTCTGATCGGCCGGGAAAAGATCGACCCGGAACTTGTGGAAAAAGCAGGCGTCGCCCCGGACCTCGTGAACTACAGGGCCGCTCTCGAGCCTTTTCCGCTGGAAGTCCAGCTCGCGGGCAACATCATCGACCACCGCGACATCGAAAGCTATCTCCAGGATTTGAGCAGGACGATCGAACTGATTCGCGGCAATATAAGGCGCGGAGACAGCCGGCTGGCGGAAGAAATTTTTATCGAACAGTCCCATTCTCAATTAGGCCCCGAGCAGAGGGCCGCCAATCTTGACGGGCCGCGTGAACCTGTGGAGCTGACGGGAAAAGTCAGGCTGGCCGACCGCTATCAGCGTCTCAAGGAACTGCTCGGCCACGATCTCGACAGGCTGCTGGTCCGTTTCGGCGAAATACGCGACGAAGAGGCCCGGCAGAGGGCGCAGGTCAAGAAAGAAGAGTTCGATCGTCTCGTCAAGGATTTCGAGGACGAGATGAAGGTAAAAGCGGGCCAGAAACTTTCGACCTGGGGAATCGTAATACAGATTTTTCTTCTCCTGTCTGTGGTCGGCATCATCGTTTTAGCGGTCTGGTGGGCCGGGAAATCCAACAGTTCTGACCGCGTTGGAAGTGACTCGCCGTTTGAAAAGCTGGAGGGATCCTATAAGGCCGGCCCGATCAGGAAAAATCCCGGGCGCGGCCTGGGCGGCGGTAAGCAGGAGTCTAAGGTTTACGGTCATGTTATAAACCC
>CAZMMY010000148.1:0-3313 GCA_964567495.1 uncultured bacterium | reverse complement strand
CGGGCACAAGCCGCTGATCGTGGCCCATTACTCCCACATGGATGATGCCGGAAACTGGATCCGCATGAAGCCTGTGACCAAAACTGTTCGCGCTAGTGCGAAGCCGCTGGACATCCCTGAAACCGAAATCACGATTTGGGGCTACATAGACCCTGAGGGAATCGAACTGCCGAATTATCCGGACGGCGTAATCCATAACATCAGAGTAGAAGTGTTAATGATCAATGGAACAACGACGGCGCCGGCCGCTTTCCGGCGTGAAGGGGACAGGATCATGACCTCCGTTACCCGCCACTATAAAGTCACTTACTCTATCGCCCATTACCGGCCGGAAGATATTTCACAGGACATTCCGATTATTCCTTCCGCTGAAAAAGAAATGAATGATTGGGAAGACCTTTTCGGTGAAATTCTACGCAAACATCTCAAGGATGCCGGCAACGACCCTGTCCTTGCGGTGAAGAACTTTATGAAGGAAAATATGTATTATGCCCCGGACGAGTCGAAGTCCCTGACGTATGACCCGGCGGCGGGTTCCTGGGCAGCTACACTCAAAGCCGCTCTCGCGGGAGGTTCCCAGTGCGCCATCATTTGCAATCAGGCGGCCCTGATCAAGGCCATGGCTTTGATGGTTCTCAATATGCCGGCTGTGTATGTCACGCAGATTATTCCTTCGAGAGAAGGTTTCTTTCAGCAGAGAGTCGTTCTTTCCAAGGCGACCGATGGGCATGCCGGCGTCATCGCCCTCAAACCGCCTGTAAAAGACGGCGAACCCTATTTTGAATACGAGGAGCCTCAAATGGGGCCCAGGCCCTGGAGGCTCGACACGCCTTCGGGCGGCTCCGTCGGCGTGCAGGTCGACCTTGAGGCCATTAAAGTCTCGATCCTGGAATTTCTCGGGGCGGTCCGTGACATGATCACCGGCACGCTCAAGGCAGTTTACAACGCCGCGCAATTCCTGCTGGTTATTGCGTTAGCGCTTCAGGGCTTCACCGCGCTCGTGGGAGGGGCCGGATTCTTTGCCGCACTGGGCATAGCCTCAGTCTGGCCCGTTGTCCTGGTTCTTGCCGCAGGCCTCGCGGGCAGCGCCGTTCTGACCGCGTTGTTCGCCTGGTGGTACGCAAACGCCCACGGGCTGCCCGCGGGCAAGACGGTCCTGAGAAACCTCGTTCCGGTCCTCTGGACGCTGGCCGCCAACCGCATCCATTCGTTCCTGTCCATCCGCCGCATGTACGCCATAATGAAAGAGCTCGGCGAGCCCGACCCGCAGGCCCTGATGGACAAGAAATTCATTCCGGCCCTGTTGACCATGCAGAAAATGAACGACAGGGCCGCGTTCAGCCTGCGGCCCCTCGCGGTCCTTCGTTACGCTTACCTCGGCCGTAAGGACCATAAAAAGCAGATGTTTGAATGGAAAAAAATCTACGAATATTTCCTGAAGAAGTCTGATTCTGACGGCCTGCGGCTGAAGTTTTTGTATTCGCTTTTCGCCGCGCGGGACGGGGAAAGTAACGTTCGGTGGTACCAGAACAACGACGCGACCACGTGGGTCCAGACCGAGGAACCGCTGGACGAAAAGTGGACCGTCGCCTCCGTTTTCCTCAACATGCGGCAGCTCCGCTCCGAAGTCAGAAACTCTATTATTTCCGTGACCGAGGACCTGCTGCGCCGCGCCGCCGAACAGGACGAGCTCGACGCTTACATCCCCATGATCGAATTCGCGAATGGAATACTCACCAACGGAGATACGATTTATCCCGACGGCCGCGGCAGCGCGCAGGAAATGGCGCTGCGCTTTCTGCTGATGGCGCAGAGCGACCCGCAGATGGCTTACGAAATTATGGAATACCTGATGACCGAAACCACGGCGAGCGGAAACCCGCTCGGCTCGGGAGTGGATTATGTGACCTTCATGCCCGAGGATTCGCCCATCGCGGTCATCGCGCCCCTGAGCGGCGCGAGGTCGATCTGGCTTTTCGACAAAGGTCAATGGGTCACGACGGGCGGCGAAGTCCTGCAGGACGGCCGCGAACTTCACGAAATTCATTCGGGTTCGATTTTCCTAGTCGCGAACAAAGTACCCGGCAACGGCATTGAAATCCGCCTGACCCAGCACGGCCGCCTTTCCGGCGTGCCGCTCCTGACGTATTCCTCGTTTAATGCGGGAAGCAGCCACGTCATGACCCAGCGCTGGCGCGTGCTCAGCCTGCTGCGCCAGCCCGACAGCCGTCTGACCGACATGGTGTTCCCGGGGAGGGAACGCATCTGGGTCGACTGGCTGGTGGAGGGGACGGGACTGGCTTTCGAAGACGACGAAGACCTAGACGCGGCGCTGCCGAAGTCCGCGGACCACGACCTTTTTGACGCCGTGATCACCGAGCGGTTCGGCGAATCGTTCAGCCTGGGCTGGCTGCTCGACGCGGCCAAAGAAGCCCGCAGGCAGAAAAGAGAAGGGCTGGTCGAAGGCCCGGTCGATTTCGCGCAGGTGCGGCAGTTCCTGCTGTCTTCCGCGGAGACGCGCGGCCAGCCGCCGCTTTCGCAGGCCGAAATGCTCGGCACGATCCCCGCGCAGGACCGGACTCGCTTCGTCATGCTCCGTGAACTGGTCCAGAACGCGCGCGACGCCATGCTCGACCCCAAAACCCGGGCCAGGCTCGAGGCCGAAGGCAAGCCGCTTACCGTTAAGCTCAGAAGTTTCCTGACCCGCACTTCTACCAACCGCGTCCGCCTGAATTTTACGTTCGAAGACCCAGTCGGCATGGATTTCGAAAAGTTTTTCCTCGGTTTCTTCCCGCCTGGCAGCGACAAGCCCATCGCCGAGCTGATCCGCTCCGCCATGGAAAGCGCCAGCGGCGAAACCGGCAGGACCGCGGCCGTCGCGGCCCTGGCCAGCGACGAGTTCCGCGACAGCCCGGAATTCGCCGCGAGGATCTCGAAAATCATTTCTTCCGAACCGGACCTCGACGCGGCCGTCGGAAAAATCATGGCAGAAGAAGGCGCTAAATTTCCGAAATCCAGAAAGGCCGGGCAGTTCGGCATCGGTAAAGACACGGTTTACGTCGGCGCGAACGAAGTTGTATTCCGCACCGGGACCAAAAACAAGGTCTACCAGGCCCGGGTACGCGTGCTTCGCGGTGACCGCACGGACCCGCAGCGGATCACGGACCTGATCCTGATCGGCATGAAAAAATACGACGACGAGGACCGCGCCTTCGAGGGCACGCGCATCCAGTGGATCAAGGACGTGGACGAAAGCAGGATGGGCGAGATCACCATGCTCGACAGGACCATGAAATACCTGCTGGCCGAATAC
>CAZMMY010000147.1:0-5251 GCA_964567495.1 uncultured bacterium | reverse complement strand
ATTCAGCTTCGAAAGATCGGGCGTTCTGAGTTCCGAGGCGGAAAGAAGCTTCTTCTTCAGCGGAGCCGGATAATCGTAAGTTTCATAGGACAGCGTTTTGAAGCTGGAGGGGGTGAAAGAAGCCAGGGCGAAAGAAACACCGTCGCACGAGGTGCCCGACATGACCCCTATGGCGAGTTTCATCAGCCGTTGTTCAATGCTTTTTTAAGGAAGCCCGAAGCTTTTGCCAGACGGCGGCGGGCTTCAGGGCGGCTGCAGCCGGTGCGGGCCATCAGGATCGCTGTCTTGGTGCGGCCCCTGGCTTCGGCGAGCAGGCTTTCGGCTTTTTTTTCAGGGACTTCACCGAGCGCCTGGACGAGCCGGAGTGCGCGCGCTTTCAATTTGTTGGACCGGGGCTGAAGGTCGACCATCCAGTTCTGGTAAACCTTGCCCAGGCGGATCATAGAAGCGACGGTCAGCATGTTCAGCACCAGCTTGGTCGCGGTTCCGGCCTTTAACCGCGTAGAACCCGCGATGACTTCCGGGCCGGTTCTGGGTGCGATCAAAAGGGAAGCCAGGCCTTTGACCGGCGAAGCCGGATTGCAGGAAACCATGATCGCGGCGGCCTTCTTCTCTTTTGCCGCCTGGAAACCGCCCATTACGAAGGGCGTAACGCCGCTTGCTGCTACGCCGATCACGACGTCCTGCGGCTTGAGCTTTTTGCGAAGGATGCGCAGGCTTTCATCCGCCCGGTCTTCCGCGCCCTCCTGCGAGCGGAACACGGCCCGCTTGCCGCCGGCCATGAGAGCCTGCACGAGGCCGGGCGGAGTGTTAAAAGTGGGAGGGCATTCCGCGGCTTCGAGCACGCCGAGGCGGCCGCTGGTTCCGGCGCCCACAAAGAACACACGGCCGCCGCTTTTGACGCTTTTTACGATGGTTTCTACGCCGCGTGCGATCTGTTTTTTGACTTTTGCCACGGCTTTAGGGACCGAAAGGTCTTCCTTGTTTATCAGGTCCAGGATTTCAGAAGCGGATAGAAGGTCGATTTTTCGGGAGCGGGGATTGACCTGTTCGGTCGGCAGTTTTCCGAAAGCAGTTTTTTTCACTGCGTCAGAATAGCATGATGATTTTTGCTTCGCAAGTATTTGCCTGCGGCGGGCTTTTAGTTCCGGCACGATGCGGCTTTGTTCCCGGCTTCGGGAATGACCCGGGCCTGTTTGACGGGAGCCCTCGCCATTGCCCGTTCCTGCGGGCCGGCGTTTCCCGTCAGCCGGGGATCCGGTTTTCCACGAAGCCTTCGCACATGCCTTTCCGGCCGGGACAAAGGGCTCTCCGCCTAGCGGTAACGAATCATAAAAACCAAACCACGAAAATGGATGGAAAGTCCGCTTTTATCTCCCTCTTGAAGCCACTATAATGCCCCAATGCCAAATTCATACCGGGAGATTGTCGGCGGACTCATCATGATCGGTGTCCCCGGCACCCGTGTTACTCCTGCCGTCAGAAAACTTATTCGCGCCATCCGTCCCGGCGGAGTTATCTTCTTCAGGCCCAATTTCGAATCTCCCGAATTATTTCTTAAACTTCAGAAAGACCTCGAGAATGCGGCGGGTAAAAAGCTCCTTTTTGCCGTCGATCATGAGGGCGGCCGGGTCATTCATCTGGCCGCTGGCGTCACGGTGTTTCCCGATAACCAGGTCATCGGCAATTCAGGCCGCGAGGATTTTGCCCGCCGGCAGGGCATAGTCGAGGCTGCAGAGCTTCGCGGCCTCGGTATCCATCTGAATCTTGCGCCCACGCTTGATGTTCTCGGTGAAAATTTCAGCCCCAATATCGGCATCCGTTCTTATGGAAAGAGCCCCAGGCTGGTCTCGCGTTTCGGGGCCGCGCGAATCAAGGCTATGCAGGCCGCGGGCGTTGCGGCGTGCGCCAAGCATTTCCCGGGGCAGGGAATGTCGCCGCGCGACGCGCATCTCGACCTGCCCGTACTCGATTCAAGCACCCGCGAAATGGAGACGGTCCATTTCAGCCCTTTTCGCGCCGCGATCAAGGCAGGTGTGGCGAGCGTCATGTCGTCGCATCCGATTTATCCGAGATTGGACAAAATCAAACAACCCGCAACGTTTTCGCGAAAAATCATCCACGGCATTCTGCGAGAAAAAATGGGCTTTGGCGGCGCTATCCTGAGCGACGACCTGGAGATGGGTGCTCTGACTGGTCTCTGCCCGATTGGCGAGTCCGCCGTGCGGGCCGTGCAAGCCGGGCACGACATGGTGCTGGTGTGCCACGACGGAAAGAAACAACTCGAGGTATTTGAGGCGCTTGTTATGGCATACGAAAACGGAAGGCTGGACTCGTGGGAGCTGGAGAAAAGCCTGGTCAGGACCCAGTCGTTGATCAAGCGCAGTTCCCTCGCTGATCCGCCCCCTCGAAGGGGGAATAAAGAGGGGGATAGGTTGTCCGCTGCGATGGCGCAGAGCGGCGTGCGGCGTTCCGCAGGGCACGCCCGGTTTTCTTTCGCGAAGGGCGAGAAAGTCTCCGTGATTTTCCCGGCCCTTTCCTCGCTCGCGCGACGGATCTTCATCGAAAAGGAAATGCTCGATGAAAAGAAGTATGCGGACGCCATCCTGAAGGCTGCCGGGCTGACACCCGGCGTCATCCTGAAAGCCGGGCTTACGGCTTCGGCCGCGGATATCGCCGCAGCAAAAAAAATCAAAGGCGGCCGGATTTTCTTCTGTTATGATGCGCATCTCGATACGGGAACGCGAAAGTTACTCGCGGCCTTTACCCGCGGAAGCGGCAAGGCCGCGGCCGTCCTTCTCCGCGACCCGTACGACATTGAATTCGTCAGCCGGAAGGCCGCGTGCGTGTCCGCCTTCGGGTTCCGGCATAACCAGGTCCTTGCGGCCGTGAAACTTTTGGTGAAATGAGTAAGACAAGGCATCTGGGCTTCTGGGACTCGGTCGCCATCAACGTCGGCATTGTCATCGGCGTCGGTATTTTTCGCACGCCGGGCGAGATCGCCAAGTTCGTGGACTCGCCTTCGCTCATCCTGCTGACCTGGCTCCTGGGCGGCCTGGTCGCGCTGCTTGGGGTTTTCTGCTACGCCGAGCTTTCATCCAGCCTGCCTCATACGGGCGGGACCTATGTTTACCTTCGCGAGGCTTTCGGCAAGCCCATGGGCTTCCTGTTCGGCTGGTCCGAGTTCTCTGTGCTGCGTGCGGGTTCGATCGCGGGCGTGGCCTACATCCTGGTCGATTACCTGGGAAACTTTTTTCCCGCGGCGGCCGCGAACGATAAGCTTTTTACCATCCTCGCGATTTTTTTGTTCACCTGGATCAACGTGCTCGGTCTTCATGTGGGTGCGGGCGTGCAGAATGTGCTGACCTCTCTTAAAATTCTGGCGATTCTCGGGATTTCCGCGCTGGTCTTCGGCTATCTGGGCATAAACGGCGGCGCGGGAGCCGCGGAAAGCCAGCCGGTCAAGGGTTTTGCGGGTATCGCTCCCGCGCTGATCCCGGTGCTGTGGACTTACGGCGGCTGGCACCAGAGCACTTTTCTTTCAGCGGATTTCGCGGACACCAAACGCGATCTTCCGCGGTCGCTCATTCTTGGTGCGCTCATTGTTACGGCCCTTTATCTCTTGATCAATGCGGCTTATCTGGCCATCATGACGCCGGTTGAAACTGCGGGTACGCGAGCTATTGCGTCCGACGTGCTGGGAAAAATCCTGGGGGATCCGGGCAGAGCGGCCGTGACGGCCATTGTTTTGATTTCCGCAACCGGCGCGCTCAATTCCACCATTCTGACGGGCGGGCGCATACCGTTCGCCGTGGCGGGTGACTATCCTAAACTTTCGTGGTTTGCAAAAATCAGCCCGAAATATAACACGCCTGTCCGCTCGCTCTTTGCGAATGCCGTCTGGGCGGCGGCGCTGGTCATGTGGGGCAACTTCGACCAGCTTCTTTTTTTCTTCGCGTTCACGAACTGGCTTTTCTTTGCGATGGTGGGCGTCAGCGTTTTCCGGCTGCGCGGCCGGTTTTCAGCGGATGAAAGATTTGCCGCGATCGGGTATCCCTGGGTGCCTATTCTTTTCATCGTTTCTTCCGCCCTTTTGTGCTTGATTACGATCAAGACGGCGCCTGTGGAGAGCCTGTTCGGCGCGGGATTGCTGCTCCTGGGCCTTCCTCTGTATTTCCTGGTTCGAAAGTAATTTCTCCGGCATTCTATCAAGACATAGCATTAACTAGCACCCTCCGAACAAACTCCCTGTAGCAATTTATAGTTTATTAGGTATTTCCGAGCCGGCCCTGTTTTAGGGCCTGTATGAGGTTGATAATTACCCCCGTATTATGTACTTTTATAAAGAACTAAATTGGGACGGCATGTATAGGGAAAATCCCTAAAAACCAACTGAAAAATCACACCCGGAAAAAACACAAAAAACTGTGAAAAAAATCAAAAGGGCGGTCGCTCTTCTAACCCTGCTGTGCTTCCTATTCAATCAGCTGCTGTACGCAGACCCCGCTTTTTCCCTTTCATCCAAAGAATTCAGCCCCCAGGTTCCGCGCGGTTTTCAGTTGGAGCTTCCCCCGGAACTCGGCGCAATCGATTTCACGTCCAGCGGCCCCGGCCCAATGCTCGTGCACATCCAGACGGCGCACGGCAATATCGAGGCGGAACAGAAGATCACCGGCATTCTTCACTACCTGAAGCAGCATTACGGTATCGACCTGCTTCTGCTCGAAGGCACTTCGTTCAGGCTTGAGCCCGAGCGCCTGCAGTTTTTTGGCGATGACGCAAAGAACAGTCTCAAGACCGCTGAGGAGCTGGAAAACAGGGGGCTCATGAAAGGCTCCGAACTTTTCCTGATGAAGTCGCAGGGTGTGGAAGCCCTCGGTATCGAAGACCTGGATGCTTACGTATCCAACGGCGAGGCTTTCAAGGCCGTGCTGACGGCGGAAGAGAAAAGCGGAGAATGGCTTGCCGATCTCGACCAGCAAATCACGCGCTTCGAAACGGCTTTTTTCGGCAAGGAGCTCCGCAATTTTCTTTCCGATTCGGAAAGGTTTGAAACCAAACTCGTCGCATTTCCGGAGTGGATTGAAATCCTTAAGAAAAAAGCAGTGAAGGATCTCGGCCTGGATGTGTCCAGTCCCATGCAGCAGTGGGAATGGCCCATGCTCGTCAGGATTTCGAAACTGACCGAGGCCGAAGCTAAAATCAGCCGCCAGGCTTTCCTGAAAGAGCGCGATGATTTTCTGAATGCCGC
>CAZMMY010000146.1:0-5285 GCA_964567495.1 uncultured bacterium | reverse complement strand
TATTCCAGCTGCTATGGCTGCTGCGGCGGTACCGTGATCGTGCCCAGCGCCCCGGTTGTCGTGCCCGTGCCGGTCGTTCCCGCGACTCCCAAGACGACCATCATCGTGCCGTCCGTGCCGATGACGAACACCATTGCTCAGTCGACGCCGAACAACGCCGTGATCTACGACGGGCTGATCAACCCCGAGCTGCTGAATTTTGCGAAAAACAGCGCTGTGTTGATTGACGCCGGCAAGCGGCACTCCGCCCTGAAAGGCGAAGCTCCGCACCTCCCCCAGGAAGAAATCAATTCTCTCCTGCTTAAGCTCACGAAGAAGGGCCTCCAAGTCGTGCGGCTTAAGGGGGGAGACCCGTTTATTTTCGGCCGCGGCGGTGAAGAGGCTGAAATCCTCAAGAAAGCGCGCGTTCCCTTTGAGATCGTGCCGGGCGTCAGCGCGGGCTATGCGGTGCCGGCCTATGCAGGTATCCCGGTCACGGACCGCCGTCTGGCTTCCCAGGTTACTTTTGTGACGGCGCATGAAGACCCAATGAAAAAACAGTCCTCACTTAACTGGAAGGCCCTGTCGCAGGTATCGGGCACGCTGGTTTTTTTTATGGGCGTGCAGAACCTTTCTCGCGTGGCCGCGAGGCTCGTTTCGGAAGGCATGAACTCCGCGACTCCCGCGGCCATGATCCAGTCGGGCACTCTGCCTTCGCAGAAAACTGTGGGCGGTACGCTGAAGAATATCGCGGTGCGCGTCAAGGCAGCAGGCCTGGTTTCGCCCTCGCTCATGGTCGTGGGTCGGGTTGGAAAACTCCGGAAAAAAATTTCCTGGTTCAAACCTTCGCAGTCGGGGAAACTTTCAGGCAAAACCGTCCTGGTCACTCGCGCCCGCGCCCAGTCTTTTGTGCTGAAG
Organism: uncultured bacterium; assembly: GCA_964567495.1. Taxonomy (GTDB): domain Bacteria; phylum Omnitrophota; class Omnitrophia; order Omnitrophales; family Aquincolibacteriaceae; genus CAYLPP01. The sequence goes on along the minus strand of CAZMMY010000146.1, from coordinate 4,388 downwards.
CGCGCGCTCGAGCAGAAGGGGGCATCTGTCCTGGAATTTCCGGCCATCCAGATCCTGCCTCCGGCCAGCCACTCGGAGCTGGACGCGGTCATCCGGAAGGCAGACGAATTCGACTGGATCATTTTTACCAGCGCGCACGGCGTCGGTTCTTTTTTTCGCAGGCTCAACGCGGCGGGCAGGGATTCCCGTTTTCTGGCAGGCATAAAAATCGCCGCCGTCGGCGACGCGACCGAGCAGGCGCTCGAAGCGCGCAGCCTGCGTGCGGACTTCATTCCGAGTAAATTCACTTCCGAAGGGCTGGTCAGGGAACTGAAAAGACATCATGAAATCAAAGGCAGGAGATTCCTCCTCCCCAGGACAGACATCGCGCCTCGCAAGCTCATCGACGACCTGAAAGCCGCGGGCGCAAAGATCACCCAGGTCACGGCCTACCGCACGGTGCCCGGCTTCGGCACGGCGGAAAAAAAGGCGTTGCAAAGCTGGCTCCGGAATAAGAAAATCGATTACCTGACCTTCACAAGCTCTTCCACGGTCAGGAATTTTCTCAAGGCTCTTTCCAAGGGGATGCGGCAGAAGATCCGCAAATCAAACACCCGCATCGTCTCGATCGGCCCGGTGACCAGCCAGACCCTCCGCAGTGAAGGTTTTAAGGTCTACCGCGAGGCAGGCGAGCACACGATGGAAGGCCTGGTAAAGGCGATTCAGCATGTCTAACGAAAACGGACAATTCCCCGATGTGAGGTTGCGGCGCCTTCGCCAGAGCGCGCCCTTGCGCCGCCTTGTGCGCGAGACCCGTTTCTCGCCCGAGCAGCTGGTCATGCCTTATTTCGTGCGCGACGGACGCAGCGTCAAGGAAGCCATTCCTTCCATGCCTGGACAGTTCCGTTTTTCTCCCGATATGCTGCTTTCGGAAATCGAAGACCTTATTTCCGCCGGCGTCAGCTCTGTGCTCCTGTTCGGAGTTACGGATGAAAAAGACGCGCGCGGCAGCGCCGCGGCATCCGGGCAGGGAATCGTGCAGAGGGCCGTGCGCGAGATTAAAAAAAATTTTCCTGAGCTGGCCGTGATCACCGACATCTGCCTCTGCGGTTATACGGACCATGGCCATTGCGGCCTGGTTGCGGCAAACGGCGAAATCGACAATGACGCTACGCTGAAAATCCTGGCCGACACCGCGCTCTCGCATGCCGAAGCCGGGGCCGACATGCTGGCGCCCAGCGACATGATGGACGGCCGCATCCGCGCCATCCGCCGCGCGGTCGACGCCAGGGGCTTCTCGAACCTGCCGATCATGAGTTACGCCGCGAAATACGCATCGGCCTTTTACGGCCCGTTCCGCGATGCCGCGCATTCCGCGCCGTCTTTCGGCGACCGGAAAACCTACCAGATGGACCCCGCCAACAGGCAGGAGGCAATCCGCGAAATGCGCCAGGACGTAGAAGAGGGTGCGGACATATTGATGGTGAAGCCCGCACTGGCTTATCTGGACGTGATCCGAGATGCCGCGCGCGAGTTTTCCCACCCGATTGCGGCCTATTCCGTCAGCGGAGAATATTCCATGATCAAGGCCGCGGCCGAGAAAGGACTGCTTGATGAAAAGCGCGCTGTCCTTGAGATTACGACCGGAATCCTCCGGGCGGGAGCGCGCATTTTGATCACTTATTATGCTCCTGAACTTGCCCGATGGGAGGCCCTGGAAGGCCGCCTCGGGCGGGCCCAAATTCCCTCCAGATAACAACTTATGACTATTTAGGCTTTTTTAGGGCAGTTGATTGTAAAAGCCGACATCCGCGGGTAAACTTCTTCTAGGACTTTTAAAAAGGAGGCAGACCCATTGCGGAAATCCGAAGACCCCGCGGCTGAAATTTTCTCGGTACTCCTGCTTGAGAAAGACGCTGATTCCCTTCATTTAATTCGGCGAAGCCTCGAAGTAAACCGTCAATTTTTATCCTGCGTCGACCAGGTCGCCACGTGCGATGAAGCTTTCAGGCGCCTCAGGGAAAGATCGTATCATCTCCTTCTTTTTGACGCGCAATCCGAGCCGGAAATGTCGAGCATGCTCGGAGAAATGGACCGACTTCATATCAAGATACCGTTCGTGCTTATGACCGACGTGCGCGACGACGAACTGGTGCGCAAAGCTATAAAGGCAGGCGCTTCCGATTTTATCGTAAAAAGTGAAAGCCAGTTCCAGGAACTGGCCCAGAAACTCAAGGCCTGCTACGTAAAATTCCACGCCAACAGGAAAGGCATCCGCGAGTTCCGCGAAAATCTCAGCAAGATCGCGGAAGTTCCGTCCCCGGCGGACAGGGCTTCGGTCAAAGACAACCTGACCGGCCTTTACAACCACAGTTACCTGCACGACCGCATTGTGCGCGAGTTTTCAGCGGCGCAGCGTTACAATTACCCGCTTTCATGCCTGATGATCGACCTCGACCATTTCCGCATGGTCAATGAGAAACACGGCTACCGCGTCGGCGAAGAAATCCTGAAACAGGCGGCCGAGCTCCTTTTCGATAACTGCCGCCTGAGCGACTGCGTGGCCCGTTACGGCGGGGAAGAGTTCGCGGTTATGCTGCCGCACGTTAGTTATGAAGGCGCGCTTGAGCTGGCCAACCGCCTGCGTTCGATTTTTGCCAGCCACACCTTTTTCGTAGATGAAGAAAATATCCAGCTGACCCTTTCCATCGGCGTGACTGCGTTTCCTGAAGACAAGATGAAGACCCGCGGCGATCTTCTCCTTTTCGCCGAACAGGCCCTTTCACGTGCCAAAACAACCGGCCGCAACAGTGTCTGCGTTTACCGCGACATGGAGCCGATTTTAGGCGAGGCGTTTTCGTCGCTTAAAATCAGCGAAGACCAGATCGTGGAGTTCCAGCGCCGCCTGACTGAGATTTCCATCACCGCGCGCAAGGCCTACACCGAAGCCTCCAAGGCCCTGATTACCGCGCTCGAACACAAAGACCGTTACACCGTGGGGCACGCCAGCAGCTGCGCGCGTTACGCGCTGCATGTCGCAGAAGCCATGGGCCTGCCGACCGAAGAGGCGGAGGTCGTGCAGCACGCCGCGCTTCTGCATGATATAGGAAAAATCTGCATTCCGGATTCGATCCTGCTCAAAACCGGGCGCCTGACTCTAACTGAATTCGAAACCATGAAGCAGCACCCGTATTTCGGTTATAAAATCCTGAAGCCCATCAAGTTTCTCCAGCAGGAGGCCGTGTTCGTTCTGCACCATCATGAATGGTTCAATGGCGAAGGCTATCCCTGCAAACTCAAGGGTTACGAAATTCCGCTGGGCGCCCGTATCATTTCGGTCATCGATACTTATGACACCATGCGCGCCGCCTGCGCCCGCTACAAAAAAACAACCACAGTGACGGAAGCAGTCAAAGAACTTATCGCTTACTCGGGCATTCAGTTCGACCCCGAGGTTGTAAAAGCCTTTATCGAAGTCCTGAAGTCGCGCGGCGACCTGTCCGCCGACTCTCCCTGCGATTTTGCCAAGCTCGAAGAAGTCATCCAGACCTGCCGCGCCTCCCGTTAAGCTTTTCCTGTTTTCCCCGAATAAACACTTGAGCCCCGCTGCGTCTTTGTGGATAATAACTGTCCCGAATCAGTCACTCTATAACCATGAGCTTTCACATGGGACTTGAAGCCTTTCCCGAAATAGAAAGTTTTCAGAAGCTTCCCCGCCAGGTCATCGTCAAGGGCGGGAGCTCCACTTACAGCGAAAAAGACGGCGCTGAACTCCGCGGCATCGTGATCAACAATATCGGGCACGCCATACGCGACATCCGCGTCCAGGTCGTAATCCTGGACGAGCTCGGGATTCCCGTGATGAGCACCGGCACAGAACCCATCCCTGCCCAGCTCCATCAGGGCGGCATCGCATCCTTCACTTTTAAAGTCGAGAATTACACCCGTAAAATTTCTGACTATCACCTGACCGTAAACTGGAAATTTGATGAGCGCGAATAAAGAGACCGTCAAAGATTCGATCGAAGCTCTTCTCAAGGAAGACCGGGTTTTCCCTCCGCCCGCGGTTTTCAAAAAAAACGCCAATGTTTCCGACGAATCTGTTTACGAAACCGCGGCCGCAGATCCCGAGGCCTACTGGGCCGGCTGGGCGCGTCAGCTTGAGTGGAGCAAGCCCTGGAAAAAAGTCCTCGAATGGAACGCCCCGCACGCCAAGTGGTTCACCGGCGGCAAGCTCAACGCGTCGGTCAACTGCGTGGACCGCAACGTTTTTGCCAGCACGCTCAAGCACTCGCGCAGAAATAAAGCCGCGATTATCTGGGAAGGTGAGCCGGGCGACACGCGCACGCTGACCTACTGGGACCTGTACCGCCTTGTCAATCAGTTCGCGGGTGTGCTGAAAAAGCAGG
>CAZMMY010000145.1:0-5409 GCA_964567495.1 uncultured bacterium | reverse complement strand
CCGTACCCTTCTCCTGCTGTCATTGAGGTTGTCCCTGGCAACAACGGCGTGCCGTACGTCAGAAATTTTGTCATCAACCGTTATAACGCGCTGCTGCCGCCTGTTATGGCTCAAGCCGCTGTGGGCGGAATCGCGCAATACGAATTTTATCCTGATGCATGGCCCGTGCTTTTGAGGGTCCCTCCTGCTCAAAATCCCTACCTGCGGCATACGGAAGGGCGGACGAACATTGGAGGCGCTGCCGCTGCGATGGGGGCAGACTTGGGAGCCGGAGGCGCCGCTGCGGCCGCGCAGCCGGAAGCTTACGGACTTGCCGCTGCCTCGGGCGAGATGTCCGACCCTGCCTGGAGCTCCGAGGCCCAAAACTCTTTTGGGGAGGATTTGCTCGCGCGGGCCGCCGCTGCCGCAGGAATAGCGCCTGTGAGCCCCATGACGGTTTCTTTAGATGCTTCGTACGGGATTCCTTCGCAGTCGGCGCTGCAACTCTCAACAATGAATGCTCCCGGCGAAATCGCAGTGATAGCGGAAAACTATGGATACCCCGCCTCAGGTTTTATGGAGCCGTCGCCTGAACCTTCCGCAATACCTGCAAACGACATCCCTTTGCCGGTCTTCGAATCACCTGAGCCGCCTGCAATGCCCGGCGGAGGCACTGACTTGCCGGTCTTCGAATCACCTGAGCCGCCTGCAATGCCCGGCGGAGACAATGACTTTCCTGTTTTTGAATCACCTGAGCCGCCGGCCGGTACAGCGCCGTACTCGCTCGTAATGAACACGAGCGGAGCGGTGCTGAACGATGATCCCTACGAACTTGAACGGGAGTTTACTCCCGTCCCGCAGGCCCAGGTCGCGGCCCTTCAGAACGAACTCAGGGCATGGTGGCAGAACCGCAACACCGCCAGCGAGGAGGCTGCGGCTAATCAATACCGCGGAGAGCTTCTGGATATGGTCGCCGCGCAGATTTATCAGGATTATATGAACGATGTGCCGGATGAATATTTACCCGGAGACCCGGTTTCTACCGGGCCTTCACCCTCGCCGCGCCCCGAGCGGGAGGTGCCATCTTTCCTTAGTGGGCAGGCGCTCATCCGTCTGCGGCTTCAGGATGTGCAGCAGCCCTCAGCTCTTCTTGGCGACCTGATCGGTAACGAACAGGTATATCTGGATTTCGAAGTTACTTTTAATATCGAGGTGAGGGCCGACGGTACAACCCGTTTTACGAATCTCGCCTTCACCATCAAGATCAAAATAGAAACTTCCGACCAGGACAGTTTTTTTATCGACCTCCCCGGCGCCACAAACGTTGTTTAAGGCCTTGCGCGTCCGTTTCCGGAAATTTGACGGTGAAACACCGGCCTCAGTTGCCAATGACGCGATTCGGGCCTAAAATATGGCCGCACTATTAATGCGCTGCGACTTTATCCCATGATAAAACCTTCGACGATACGATTAGAAGCTTCTACGGCCTGCCAGCTCAGGTGCCCAGTGTGCCCGACCGCGCTCGGCAAAATCGGAAATATTCTGGGGACCGGATTTTTAAAATGCCAGACTTTCAAAGACATCATAGATAAAAACCCCTTCATCAGGGAAATCGAGCTTGCGAACTGGGGGGAAATCCTGCTGAATCCCGACCTGCCCCGCCTCCTGGAATACGCCTCGCAAAAGAACGTCATCCTTAATGCTGACAACGGCAACAACCTTAACGATGCCTCAGATGAAGCACTGGAAGCGGTGGTCAAGTATGGCCTTCGCAATATGCGCTGTTCCATTGACGGAGCGAGCCCGGAAACCTACAAGATTTACCGGGTGCGCGGTGATTTCAATAAGGTCATTGCAAACGTGAAAAAGATCAATTTTTACAAAGAAAAGTATCATTCGCCTTATCCGAAACTCCTCTGGCAGTTTATCGCGTTTGGCCATAATGAGCACGAGATCCCGGCCGCCAGAAAAATGGCGCGCGAATTGGGCATGGATTTCTGGGTTAAGCTTTCCTGGGGCGACATCTACACTGCGGAAGCGTTTTCTCCGGTCAGGGACAAAGAACTCGTGAGGCGCGAGGCCGGCGGAGCTGCGACGCGCGAGGAATACAGGGAAAAGAACGGCGCGATTTATCTCGGCGGCCAATGCCGCCAGCTCTGGGACGCCCCGCAGATCAATTTTGACGGAAAAATTCTGGGTTGCTGCGTCAATTACTGGGGGGATTTCGGCGTCGTGAAGAACGGGGACCTGGCGGCCGCTCTGAACGGGAACAAAATGGAATATGCGCGCGGAATGCTTCAGGGGAAGAGGCCGGAGAGGGAAGGTATTCCATGCACCACATGCAAGATTTACAAACAGATGAAGGCGGGCGGGCATTGGCTGCGGCCGCCGCAGGAGGCTTCCGTATTTTTCAGGATGCGAAAAAGCGCGAAGCTGTTTTTGTCGAGGATAGCTTTGGCGGTTGCGCGACGGCTGGGATTAGCGTAGATTATGGTCAGCCTGTTCTGACAGGCGGCGTCGGCGGCAGCGCGTTTATTTTTTTCGAAGGCTTTTTTCTGCGCGGAAGGTGTTCCGGAGTCAGGTTTATAGAATGAAAGCGCGCAAGGCTGTCTTGCCGTATTAAATCGTGAACGCTCCGATTTTTCTCCGTAAAATCGGTTGTTTCTCTTCCCCCGGAGATACAGCATGGATATTAAAACGATTTTGATCGTTGACGACGAGCCGGACATTGTCGAGATCGCGCAGAGCCATCTCGAATCCGCAGGCTACCGCGTCGTCTCCGCATTTAACGGTCTCGAAGGTCTTGAAGCCGCCAGGGCTTCCAAACCCAATCTGATCCTGCTCGACATCGCCATGCCCGGAATGGGCGGCCTTGAAATGCTGGCCGCGCTCCGCTCTACGCCCGGTCTCGCCACCATCCCGGTGCTCATGCTTTCCGCGCAGGGCCAGAGCCGGAATATTTTCGAGGCAGACCACCTTCGCGCCGTCGATTTCATCATCAAGCCTTTTACCTGCGATGAACTGATCTCGGCTGTCCGCAAAGCCGTGTATTGAGATGAGAACCGGTTTATTCCAGGCTGTTGTTTCATTGTGAATTGCCCTTTCCCAAAATGGATAAGCCTGCCGGCAGACGATTTGATCCGCAATAGCCTGGCCGCGGATGGGCCATGAAATTGCGCCCTTATTCTGTTTTGTTCCTTCTTTTTGCCGGCTGCGCGACCCTTCCTTCCGGCGCGGCGGGCCTGGATGTACAGACCACTCTTTCCAGAACGACGGCATACCCCAACCAGCAGGTCATCATGGCCTACAATCTTTATACGCGGCTCGACACCCGGTATGAAGGCTTCAAGCATGAGCCTGAGCTGCCTTTTCAGTGGTTTGAAGACCGGCCGGTGACCAATAGCAATGTGGTCCGCACCACCGTGACCCATAACGGTGCGCGCTACGTCATGGCCGAGATCCGGCACATGTCGCTTTTTCCCATGAAAGCCGGCGCCTTTACACTCAAGCCGGGCGTGATCGATGCTTCCTACCGCACGCATGGGGCCTGGGGCGGAGGGACGAGCGTCAAGCAGCTGCTGGCTTTTCCTCCCGTGACCTTGCAGGTTCTGCCGTTTCCTGAAGCCGGAAAGCCGGACGATTTCAATGGTTTGACCGGCGAATTGAAGTTTTCCATGGAAGAAGGCGAAATCGTGCAGCGCGACGGCGGGGAGTACATCCAGCTGCGCATCGGTCTCAGCGGTTATGCTTACGCGCGGCGTGCGCCTTTGCCCAGATTCGACCTCCCGGAGGGTCTGGTAATCGAAAAGACGGAAGATGAAACTATCGTGCAGTGGATGGGGAGCGAGGCTTCGAGCGTCAAAAACTTCAAGGTGCTCATCCGGCCTGAAAAAGCCGGGACGTACAAAATCCCCGCGCCTCATTTCAGTTATTTCAGCCCGGCCGTCCAGACCTATACCCGCGTCTCGGGTAAAAAAGAGCATGAATTTACGGTCCTGAACGCTCCCGCGCCCAAGGCGGCGCCTGCGGAAACGCCCGCTGCGCAGGTGCATGTGCTGCTGGACGTTTCCGGCTCCATGAAGGCCCTGGATTTCAAGCCGCAGGACCGGATGAGTGTGGCGCGATCTTCACTTCACACGCTGCTGAGCGATCCGCGCATGGACGGGAACCATACAGCGCTGACGGTTTTTGCCAAGCACGTAACGGAAATCTGGTCGATGGAGGCGCACAGCCCCAAACATCTGGCGCTCCTTGAAACCGTGAGGATGGCGGAGAAGGACCTGGACGGCACCGCCACAGGCAGCGCTATTTATGAAGCGCTGAAAGGTTTCGCCCCGGGCGAAGGGAAAAAATACATCCTTCTGTTAACAGATGGCGCGCGCAACGCCGGGTATGTCGATCATGTGACTGCGGCCAGCATGGCGGCGGAGAATTCTGTCGTCATTTACACGATTGCGATTGGAAAAGGCGGTGTGGTCACATTCCCGATTCCGGACAATGATTTCGGGAACAGGGAAGTGCAGACCGAGGTCAAGGTAGACACCGACGCCATCCGCAAAATCTCTGCAATCACAAACGGCAAGTACTTCGAAATCAATACAGCTCCCGACTTCAAGGCTGCCGTCGAAGAGCTGACCGGCGTATTTACCGCCTCTTCCCGGCAGCCTTAAGGGCCCGTCGCCCTTAAAAAAGCCTCCCTGCGGCCTCTCTTACAGGGTAAAATAGAACCTCACTTAAGAGGAGGTTTTCATGGCCGAGGACATGGGGAAGAGTTCAACGACCCTGCAGCCCAATGTGGCCGCGCTTTTAAGTTATGCCCTGGGATGGGTTTCAGGGCTTATCGTTTTCCTAATTGAAAAAGAGAGCAAGTTCGTACGGTTCCACGCGCTCCAGTCCATCGCGGTTTTCGGCTCGCTGACTGTTCTTCAGATCCTGCTGGTGGGCGTGCCGGTGTTCGGCTGGATACTCCTGCCGCTGCTATACCTGGCCCAGGTGGGGCTCTGGGTCCTCCTGATGGTCAAGGCCTTCCAGGGAGAGAAATTCAAACTTCCGGTTGCCGGAGATTTCGCGGAAAAGAACGTCTGAGACGTCCGGAATTTTGCTGTTTGACCTGGGGGCTGAACCTTGTATGATGCTCGTCTCCGGGCAGGAAGGGGCCCGTTATTTTTATGAAACTGATTGCGCTGGACGGAGACAATACGCCGTCCTATCTTCAGTCTATCGAAGACTATGACACCTACTTTCTCGTGCGGCTCAAGGGAGACCTGAACACTCACGCGATCGCGCGAGACCACGACAAGATGACCGAAGTCATCGAAAATGCAGGGCTGTATGCCAAATCGATTTTGTGCGATTTCGGCGGTGTTGCAGATTCTGATACGGCCACAGTCGCGGCCCTGATCCGGCGGTTCGCCGAATTCCGCAAGTCTG
>CAZMMY010000144.1:0-5411 GCA_964567495.1 uncultured bacterium | reverse complement strand
CTGCTGCCTGGACGGATCGAGCGGCGAAAGCAGAAGCCAGGTCTGCCACAGCGCCGTCGGGATCGATTCAATGATGCCCGCAGTGATAACAATCGATATGCCGTTGCCGATGCCGTACTGGTCGACCTGTTCGCCCAGCCACATAATAAAGGCCGTGCCGGTCGTAAGCGTCAGCATCGTCATCAGGCGGAAAGCCCATCCCGGATGCGGAACGATAACCGTTCCCTGGAACGCGTTCGGGTTTTCCAGCCAAAGCGAAATAAAAAAGGTCTGAATGATCGCCAGAACCACCGTGCCGTAGCGCGTGTACTGGATGATCTTCTTGCGGCCTTCCTCGCCTTCCTTGGCCATCTTTTCCAGCTGCGGAATGACGACCGTCAGAAGCTGCAGGATGATCGACGACGAAACGTAGGGCATGATGCCCAGCGCAAAAATCGTCGCTTTCTGCAGCGCGCCGCCCGAGAACATGCCCATGATGCCGAAAAGCTGGCCGCCCGCGGAACCGGCGATCGAAGCGAAGAACCGCTGGAGCGCGACGCCGTCAATGCCGGGCGTCGGAACGTAAGCGCCAACGCGGTAAACCGCGATGATAAAAAGCGTGAACAGGATTTTTTTTCTTAATTCCGGAATCTTGAAAATATTGGAATATGCTTGAAGCATTTATCCCCGGATCCTGTTTTTAGCTGCGTTTCTTTTGCGAACGGGTGAAGTTCTGTTTAACTTTGTCTGCCCGCTTGGACCTCACGACCTTCGGAAGCACAATGGCTTCGCCGCCGGCCTTTTCAATTTTTTCCTTCGCGGACGCGCTGAAAAAATGCGCGCTGACTTTGAGGGCCTTCTTGACCTCGCCGTCGCCCAGGACCTTGACCAGGGGCACATGGATAAGGCCCTTGGCTTTCATGGTCTCGGGAGAAATCGTGGTCTCGCCAAGCTTTGCGAGCCGGTCGAGATTGACCACGTCGATATCTTCCTGGAAATCATGCTGGTTGAAACCGCGCTTCGGCAGACGACGGTAAAGGGGGTTCTGACCGCCTTCCCAGCCGCCTCTCTGAGAGAAGCCGGAACGGGAGCGCTGGCCCTTCTGGCCGCGGCACGAAGTCTTGCCATGGCCTGAGCCGATGCCAAAACCAACGCGCTTCTTTTTCTTCTTATAAGGGAATTTCGCCTTCATTATTTTACGCCTTCCGCCACCGCATCATGACGGACGCGGGTGGTCACCAGCCGCGTAAGGCCGTTGATGGTAGCTTTCAAAACGTTGATCGAGTTGTCGCTGCCAAGGCTCTTGGTCAGAATGTCCTTGATGCCGCAGCTTTCGCACGCAGCGCGCACCGCGCCGCCCGCGATAATACCGGTACCGGGAGCGCCAGGCTTGAGAAGCACCTTAGCGGCGCCGTAGCGGCCGATGATCTCGTGAGGGATTGAGGTCCCTTTAAGAGAAATCTTGATCTTGCGCTTGTCAGCGGCGATCAGACCCTTGCGGATCGCATCCGCCACTTCATTGGCCTTGCCGAGAGCAAAGCCGATCTCGCCGCTGCCGTTACCGACAACGACCAGAGCGCTGAAATGGAAACGGCGTCCGCCCTTCACGACTTTCGCGCAGCGGTTGACCTGGATGACCTTTTCGTAGCGCGCGGGAGCGCCGGTCACAGGGACGTACGGGGCCGGCTTAACCGGAGCCTTTTTTTCTGCCTGCGGGGCTTTGCTAGTTTCCTGTTCCAACGTAATGTCTCCTTTTCCTTAGAACTCGATGCCGCCCTGACGCAGGGAATCAGCGAGGGCCTTGATGCGGCCGTGGTAAAGATAGCCGCCGCGGTCGAAAGCGATTTTAGTAATGCCCTTTTCCTTCATCTTGGCCGCGTAAACCTCGCCCAGCTTGCCGGACTTGGCGGCCTTGCCCTGTTTAGGAGCGCTCTTCGCGAAATCCTTGCTCAGGGTTGAGAAAGAAAAAAGTGTTTTCGAATGAACGTCGTCAATGACCTGAACGTACAGGTTCTTTGAGGAGCGATGTACCGCAAGGCGCGGCCTTTCGGGAGTGCCGATAAGCTTCTTGCGGATCTTTCCGTGTCTTTTTGCTCTGATTTGTTCTTTATTCTTGGGCATTTTATTTATCCTTAACCGACGGTCTTACCCTGTTTGCGGCGGATGACTTCGCCGACGTAATGAATGCCTTTGCCCTTATAGGGTTCTGGCTCATAGAAACCGCGAATCTCAGCCGAAACCTGCCCGACCTTCTGCTTGTCCATGCCGCTGACGTTCACGCGGGTGGGGTTCGGGCACTTGATTTCGATGCCTTCCGGAATGTTGTAATCAATCGGGTGCGTATAGCCGAGCGCCAGGTTCAGGATCTTGCCCTTAACCTGCGCCTTGAAACCGACGCCGACGATTTCCAGGTCCTTCGAGTAACCTTCGGTCACACCGTGGACCATGTTCTGAATGAGGCTGCGGGTCAGGCCGTGAAGCGCGCGGTCCGTGCGAACGTCAGACGGACGCGTGACTTCAACTTTTCCATCCGCGACCTTGACGGCAACGCGAGGGTTAACGGTCATGTTCAGCTTGCCTTTGGGGCCCTGGACCGTGAGGGTCTGGCCCTGCATGCTGGCTTTTACCGTTCCCGGCAGAGTAACAGGTTTTTTTCCAATACGGGACATGACTGATCTCCTACCAGACCGAGCACAGAAGCTCGCCGCCGGCCTTCTGCTGGCGCGCCTGCTTGTCGGTCAGAATTCCTTTTGAAGTTGAAACGATCGCGATACCGAGACCGCCCTGAACGCGGGGAATCTTGCCGCTGGGCACATAAACGCGGCGGCCCGGCTTGGAAATGCGCTTCAGGCCCTGAATCGCAGGCTGCTTGCCCTTGATGTACTTCAGGTGCACACGGATAAAGTTCTTCTTTCCTTCCGCGAAGGTTTTAACGTTATCGACGAAACCTTCTTCCTTCAGAATTTCCGCGATCTTCGCGGTCATTTTGGAGGACGGAGCGGTGACCTTGTCTTTTTTCGCCTTAGCGGCGTTGCGCACGACGGTCAAAAAATCTGCGACGAAATCTGTAACGGGCATTCTTTTCTCCTTACCAGCTCGACTTCACGACGCCGGGGATGACTCCCTGGACCGCGAATTCCCTGAAGCAAATACGGCAAAGCGTGAATTTGCGGATGAATCCGCCCTGCCTGCCGCAATTTTTGCAGCGGGTATAAGCGCGGACTTTGAACTTCGGCTTTCTCTGCTGCTTAACAACCAGACATGTCTTAGCCATTTAACACCTATTTCTTTTCTTTTTTCGCGAACGGAAGGCCGAGCAGCTCGAGGAGCCTCTTGCCTTCTTTTTTATTGGCCGCGGTCGTCACGAACGTGATGTTCATGCCCTTGACCTTCTTGATCTTGTCGAACTCGACTTCCGGGAAAATCGTCTGTTCCTGGAGACCGAGGTTGTAGTTGCCCTTTTCGTCGAAAGCATTTTCATTGAAACCGCGGAAGTCGCGGATACGCGGCATGGCCACGTTGAAAAGGCGGTCGATGAATTCCCACATGCGCGCGCGGCGCAGAGTGACTTTAAGGCCGACCGGCGAACCCTGGCGCAGCTTAAAGCCGGCGATCGACTTCTTGGCGCGGGCGGTCTGGGGCTTCTGGCCCGTAATCTGGGTCAGCTCGTGCGCAAGCTGTTCGAACAGCTTAACGTCTTCCTGACCTTCCTTGACGCCGATATTGACAACGACTTTTTTGAGCTTCGGGATCTGCATGGCGTTTGCAAACTTGAATTCGCTCTGCAGGGCTCCGACGATCTCTTTCTTGTACTTTTCAGCCAGACGAGGCATCGCTACGGTCTTCATTTCACTTCTCCAATAAGCTCATTGCACTTCTTGCACGAACGCTGCTTGGTCTGGTCCGCAAGGACCGAGTAAGCGACGCGGGTCGGCTTTCCGCAGCGCGAGCAGATCAGCCTGAGCTTCGAAATATGAATACGGCCTTCCATCTCCACAATGCCGCCCTTGGGGTTGGCCTGGGAACGGCGGACAGCCTGTTTGCGGTAATTGACCTTCTCGACAAGGGCCATGCTGGTGGCCGGGAAAACCCGCATCACGCGGCCTTTTTTGCCGCGGTCTTTGCCGGTCATGACGACGACTTGATCATTTTTTCTGATACGCATTAGACCACCTCAGGCGCGAGCGAAAGGATCTTGGTAAAGTCCCTTTCACGCAGCTCGCGGGCCACCGGGCCGAAAATACGCGTGCCGCGGGGGTTTTTCTGGTTATCGATAATGACCATGGCATTGGACGAGAACTTCACAACCGAACCGTCCTTGCGCTTGATCGGAGACTTGGTCCTGACGATGACCGCCTTGACCACTTCGCCCTTTTTCACGCCGCCTTCAGGAATCGCTTCCTTGACGTTGGCGGTGATGATATCGCCGATCTCGGCCATGCGTTTACCGCGGCGGCCGATCACGCCGATCATCGAAGCTTTTTTTGCGCCGCTGTTATCGGCGATATCGAGAATTGTTCTGATGTAAATCATTTTGCCAGCACCTGAACCAGCCTCCAGCGCTTGGTCTTGGACATCGGGCGGGTTTCCACGATCCTGACCTTATCGCCGATCTTGGCTTCGTTCTTTTCATCGTGCACCGCGTACTTCACGTTGCGGCGGATGATCTTTTTGAATTCCGGATGAGAAATAACGCGGACGACCTTGACGATGATGGTCTTCTGCATCTTGTTGCTGATGACTTCACCCTCGCGCTCGCGGCCCGAGACTTCGATGACTGCCTGGGCGGCCTGCTTCGCAGGGGCTTTTTTTACCGGTGCTTTCGCGTCTGCGGTCATGACTTAGCCTTTTTTTTAGCTTTCGGTTCTTCTTTTTTTTCTGCGGCTTTTTTCGCCGGTTTCTTTTCGGCTTTCATTTCCTTCGCAGCCGCAGCCTTCTTCGGGGCTTTGGGCGCAGGAGCGGCCTTGACGTCTTCACGGACGATCTCGCTGATCGCCGTCAGAACTCTCGCAATGTCTCTTTTTTTAAGGCGAAGGCTGGATTTCTGCTCGAGCTTTCCGGTCTTGGACTGGAAGCGGAGCTGCATCAGCTCCTTGCGGAGGCCGGTTTCTTTGTCACGGAGCTCATCAACACTGAGGCCCCTGAGTTCATCGATCTTCATTACTGCACTCCTCCGCGTTTCACAAACTTGGTACGAAACGGCATTTTGTAAGAGCAAAGCCTGAGGGCCGACTTGGCAAGCGCCTCGGGGATGCCGCCCATTTCGAAAAGGATACGGCCGGGCTTGACCACGACCACGTAATATTCAGGAGCGCCCTTGCCCTTACCCATACGGGTTTCGGCCGGCTTTTTGGAGTAAGCCTTGTCGGGGAACACGCGGGTCCAGATTTTGCCGCCGCGCTTGACGTGGCGGGTCAGCGCAACACGGGCCG
>CAZMMY010000143.1:2039-5481 GCA_964567495.1 uncultured bacterium | reverse complement strand
TGATCCGGGCAAAAAACTCGGTCGGACCGGTAATGTCCGTTTCCGTCAGGCGGACGCGGAGCGCGCTGCGGGCCCAGAGAAAAAAGACCAGCGCTTCGATCACGTTTAGGATGGCCGCGAACGAAGCAATGGCGAGAAGCGGCGCCGTCCCTGCCGCGTATACCACGAGCATGACGATATCGGTGAAAAGGATCAGGTCGAAGAGCGACCTGATCCTGGGCCTGAATTCCTGGACGTCCGTTTTTGCCATATCCTATAGATCGGCTTCAGGCGGATTTTCTTTTAGCGCCGCAGCGATGGCCTCCCCCATCCGCCGGTAGGCGGCGGGATCGGGGTGAATGTTATCGGGTGAACCGGACAGGCGTCCGGGCCGGACCGGGTCTTCAACTGCTCTATACGTGTCGCAGAAAAGAAGCCCTTCGCGCCGCGCGTATTCGCGGATCCATTCGTTGACGGTTTCAATGCGCCTCAGAACGCCCTGAGAGGCCTCGTTGTACGGAAGAATAGTGCAGGCCATGACGCGGATACCGTTCGATTTTGCCAGCTGGTACATTTGGGTGAGATGGTCCATGACCCAGCCGGGCTCACGGTTCTGGTGCAGGTCGTTAACGCCGGCGAGGATAATGACAAGGTTGGGCTTGTTCTGGAGGACGTCTCGTTCGAACCTTTTCAAAATCTGGTCCGAACGCTGCCCGCCTATTCCGCGGTTCAGAATTTCCCAGTCCGGAAACGCCTTGTTCAGCCAGAACTCATACTGGCTTTCGGGATTCCCCCACCCATCAGGCGGAGATTCCAGCGGCGAGCGAAAGCCGGAAGCGCCGGCGGTGGTGGAATCACCCATGGCGACGACTTTGAACGAAGCCGCATGGGCAGGCAGAACGCCTGCGAGGAAGAAAAGAAAAAACATGGGGACAGCAAAGGGTACATTCATTTTTCAGGTCGGTGTTTCGCTCAGGCTCAGACTTCGCCGGAAAACCGGGAAAGCCAGGGCATGATGAATTCAAGAAGCGGCGCAGCTTCCGGTATTTCGAGTTTCTGGGCCGCTTCGGCGGCGCGGCGAATCTCACCGCTGCGGCGCGAAGCAAACGAGCCGACGCCCGGATTTTCTTGCGTGCTGCGCGGGTCGTCAGCCTTGTTTTTGAACGCCTGCATGTAATGAAGGTTCTGAAGCTTCAGCGCAGCCATCCAGCGGGAATGAAAATCTTTGACAGTATCGGGCACGACCGCATTTTCGGCATCCGTCAAAAGCGCGCCCTGCCTCTCAAGATAGATTTCAAGGGCCTGCTGGTATCCCGGCGAACGGCGCGCGCTTTTCAGCATGGCTTCCGCATTTTCCCGGTTGGTCACGGCATCTCGAACCCAGGTGGCCCAGCGGTAAAAGTAGAAATAAACGTCCTCATCCTCCATGACCGCTCCTACCGAAGCGGGAAACGAGGGAAGTCCCGAAAAGTCCGCCGCAGGCCAGTTGCCGCGCCCGATCTGCGCGGCCCCGAAGGAAGAGAAATAATCCTGATATTTCTTCTGGAAAGAAGCCGGCAGGCTGGCGATGGCGGCCAGCAGAAGGACGAACGCGGCCAGCACGGCCATCCATTTCCGCAGTTCGGTTTTCCGCGTGGATGCGGCAAGCTCTTCACCGAGGGACTTCCGGATGGCCAGCGAAACATCGCGCGTCATCCAGAAACCATGATAATCGGGGCATGCGTTAACGATGGCTTCGAGGTATGGAAGCATCTGGCGGGTCAGTTTTTTATTGCATCGGGGGCAGATGCCGGGGTTTTCCCTGTCGCTCCGGTCGAAGGAGAAAACCTCCGAGAGCATGCGGCGGATGTCATGAATGACGCCCCGCTTTAAGACAGAATGGACTTCGTCGTACTGGCGTTTTTCAAACCACATTATTCTTTTTTCACCCCGTTAAATTTTAGCACATCCGGGGACAAAAAGAAGAGTCTGGTCTAGAAATTTATCTCTGTAGGGGGTTCTTCGAAGATTTCGTGGCAAACCGAGTTTTTACCGCTCTTTTTAGCGGTGTACATGCGCTCGTCCGCCATTTCGATCATGGCTTCAACCGAGGCGGGCATGGTTTTGAACGTTACAACGCCGAAACTGAGCGTGGTGGGCCAGCCCTGGACGACCAGGGTGTCGATCAGGATCTTCTGCAGGCGTGCCACGGCAAGCCGCGCGGCCTCATAATCCGCTTCCGGCATCAGGAAAGCAAACTCATCGCCGCCCAGACGGGCCGCGATGTCCGTACTGCGGATGTTCTTCTCGAGGGCCGAAGCCAGAACCCTGAGCAGCCTGTTTCCAGTCTGATGGCCGTAATGGTCGTTGATCCATTTAAATTTATCGCAGTCGAGATAGGCCATGCTGATCGGCCGCGCGTATCTCCTGGCCCTCCGCAGCTCGAGGCCGGCGATCTCGAAAAACGCCTGGCGGTTGGGAATGCCCGTCAAAAAGTCCCGGCGTGCGAATTTCTTTTCCCTCTGCAGAGCGCCAAGCATCCAGACGCCGCAGCTGAAAAGGCAGAAGCGGATGGTGGTGTTGACCAAGGCTATCCAGGGCGCAACCTGGTAGCCGATCCATTCCAGGTCGGTGATAGCCCACGCTGTGGTGCTGGCCAGAACGGCCAGCATCCCCAGGCGCATACCAGCGGCCTGAGTGACCATAAAAATGGGGATGGCGTAAAAAATAGAGAAACCGAATTGATGGTCGGTCGAGGTTTCCGCAAAGGCAACCAGAAAGACGAAGATAAATCCGAGCACCACAAGGAAGGCCTTGGAATAACGCGGCCGTTTCCTGTCCGGCAGCGGCTGCTCCGCCTCTCTTAACCTGGCTTTCAATAAAAGTTTGCCCATGCTACTCCTATCGGCCTGGCCGGCTTTTTATTAAGCCTATAGGACCCACCAGCAAACGGCGGCAATGGCCAGCGAATAGGCCGCCGACAGCAGCAGAATTCTTTTGGAAACCCTAAGCGCTTCAAGAGCGTGGGCGGGGTCGTGAGGCTTCCTCCCCTCGCCGCGGCTTTCGGCGGTTCCGGAAGCTGCCAGGAAAATACAGGTCCGGTTTTTCGCCTGCAGGAGACAAAGGGTGCCCAGGAAAAAAAGAGGCCAGAGCAGGAGCTTGCCCCACCAGACCATGCCCTCATTAAAGCTCGACAATGCCCAGACATACGCGGCGATATAAATAATGATCCCGAGCATGAAACGGATACGCCGGCCGACAGGATTGATGTTTCCGCAGAATGGCTGCCCCATCTCAGCTCCTTATCCTCCTGTAAAGACCGTTCAGCCACTGCCCCACTTCCGTCTGGCGGGGATCGCGGTAAAAATCAGTGAAATGGCTGATATATTCCGAGGTCGTTTCGCCCCCAAAACATACGCGCAGAACCCACCCCAGCGCAAAAAGCACAAAGGCGGCCATCAAGACGATCAAAATAAACGAAATC
>CAZMMY010000143.1:0-2029 GCA_964567495.1 uncultured bacterium | reverse complement strand
GCCGTATTGACAGGCATTCTTCGTGTCTCTCGAGAAAGTTTATTTTCTGGCTTAAATAATCTGAAAGTTCATTCTGTCTTACACCCTCAACTGAGCTCTTTCTTTGGCTTTACGGAGGAGGAGGTAAACCAGCTTTTCAACAAAGCTGGACACGAGCCTACTAAATGCAGGCGAAGCCTCGGACAAAATTAATATCCCGAAGGTTCGTTGGAAAGTTTTTCGTGCAGAGAATTGCTCTCGTAATCCTGCTCGGCGTTATAACGCTCCTGGGGATTTTCAGGAGAAAAAAACATGCCGTCGCAGGAAGAAAGCCCCAAGGCCAGAAGAAGCAGAAATGCCGCGCGTTTCATGACGCCCCCTGAATTTTAAGGAAGCTGCCTACGCCTTCACAAACGAAGGAATGACTTCGCCTTCAAGAAGGCTGGCGATGCTCTCACGCTTCCGGGTGATAGAAAACTTGTTCCCCTTGACCAGCACTTCGGCCGGCCGGGGATGCGAATTGTAGTTCGACGACATAACAAAACCATACGCGCCGGCGGTCATAAAAGCAATGTATTCCCCCGCTTTCAGTTCCTGGATATGGCGTTCCTTGGCCAGGAAATCTCCGCTTTCGCAGATTGGGCCGACCACGTCGTAGACCCACTTGGAAGCCTTTTCATTTTTGATCAAAGGATAAACTTCATGATGGGCTCCGTAGAGAGTCGGTCTGATCAGGGCGTTCATGCCCGTGTCGGCGATGGCGAAGTTCTTGACCTTGGTCTGCTTGATGTACAGGACTTTGCCGACCAGGATGCCGCCGTTGGCTGAAATAAAACGGCCGGGCTCGAAAATGATCTGGTAATCGCGGCCCTTGAAAAGCGGCAGGATTTTTTTCGCGAACTCATCGGCGGTCTGCGGGTTTTCGTTGCTGTAGATAACACCAAGGCCGCCGCCCAGGTTCAGGAACCTGATCTTAACCTTCTTTTTCTCGAGGCCGTCGACGAACGCGAGCACTTTCAGGAAAGCTTCCACGAAGGGCTGGCCGGTCACAATCTGGGAACCGATGTGCACATGAATGCCGCATATGGAAAGGTTGGGGTAATGCGCGCGGCGCTCAAAAACCTGGCGCGCGGCGTCAAGGTCCATGCCGAACTTGCTCTCCGCCTTGCCGGTGGCGATATGGTCATGGGTCTTCGGGTCCACGGCAGGGTTCACACGCAGCGAAACGTTGGCAGTCTTCTTGAGCCTCTTAGCAACCTTGTTGATTGCGTCAAGTTCAGGGACGGACTCCACGTTGAAAAGCAGGATACCGTAACGGATCGCTTCTTCGATTTCTTCCTCGGTCTTGCCCACGCCCGCGTAAACGATTTTTTCAGGAGGGCAGCCGACTTTCTTGGCGCGGTAAAGCTCACCGCCGGAAACAATGTCCAGCCCCGAGCCCTTGCTGACCAGCGATTTCAAGATCGCCAGGCTGGAATTGGCCTTCATTGAATAACAAATCAGGGGCTTAACCGCCTTGAACGCTTTCTGGATCTTGGCAAGATGATCGGTAAAGGTCTTGTAGCTGTAAATATAGACCGGCGTACCGACCTGGTCCACGATGTCGCGGACCCGTACGTTCTCGCAGTAAAGCTCATTACCCTTGTAATAAAAATCATGCATGTTTGACGCCCCTCAATTGTCTTTCCCATTTTTTTAATTCGGCCCGGACAAACGAGGGCTTCGTGCTGCCCGTGGTGCGCTTGGCCCCGACCGACGTGCCGGCATCGAAAAGGTCGTAAACGCCGGAGTCGAACAGTTTAGAAAAATTTTTCCATTCCCCCGCCGGAATTTCCCGGATTGGTTTGTCGTTTTCGGCCGCATAGCGAACGATCTTACCTACGGTTTCGTGAGCTTCAGCGAACGCCATGCCTTTACGGACGAGATATTCCAGAACGTCGGTCGCGAACAGCACGTCTTCGTCCGCGGACTGTTCCATCGCTTTTTTATTAAAAGTCACGCTCTCGACGGTAAGCGCCAGCAGCTCAAGGGCGAGCAGCGACTTCTTAAT
>CAZMMY010000142.1:0-5489 GCA_964567495.1 uncultured bacterium | reverse complement strand
TCATAATTTCAACAAGCGTGAAGCCTTTTTGATTTCTGATTTTAGTTAACATTTCGGTCCTCCATTGCATTAGCGTTACCTTCACCCCAAAGCTACGCGAGAAAAACGCTCAATGCAAATACCTACAAAAATATCACTCCTGTCATTCCCTCTTTGTTTACGCAGCTTAAAAAGCAGGCCCCGAAGAGAAAATGCCCCGTAAGGGAAAGGTGATACTAAAGGAAGAAAAAAAGACTTTCCAGAGGAGGATCAGGCTTTCTGGGCCAGGAGAAGCACGTTTTCAGCCGGGAACATGTAGGTCCAGAACCTTTCGTAGGTGTCCGGGAACCTGTTCGCCAGGGCTTTGATGCCGACGGAGCGGAAGATCTTGTGGAAAGTGATTTCCTGTTTCAGGACTTTGAAGGTCAGACCTTTCAGGAGCTCAGTAAACATGAAGTAGGAAAAGAACAGCTTGTGCTCGGGCTCGGAGTATGCGACACGGCAGGAAAAATGCGGTGTTTCGATAAAAACGGTGCCTCCCGGCTTCAGGATGCGGTGAAGCTCCTTTACGAACAGCCGGGTGTTGTCGAGGTGCTCGATTACGTGCTTGGCGTAGATCTTGTCGATGCTGTTGGACTCGACAGGGTACGGATAAACGTTCAGGTCGTGGAAGATGTCGGCACTGCTGTTGGGGTCGATATCGATGCCGATGGCTCCGGGGATCTTGCGGGTGCAGCAGCCGATATCGAGTACTTTCGGGGTCTGTTCTGCCGTCATCATGGTGGGCATACTAACCGCTCGCCCTCTTCCCGTCAACCTACAATCCGCGGGATTTTTTATACTCCTCAAGGCTGAACCGGACGGGAATATCGACGGTAGTTTCGACCGCCATCATCCCGACTCGACCGGGATTAAACTTCCAGCGGCGGACGGTCTTCAGGGCGGATTCGTCGAGCAGCCGCTTGCCCGAGCTTTTCTTGATTTTGACGCTTTTGGGACGCCCGTCCGCCCCCACCACGGCATTGAGAAGTACCAGACCTTCGTCCCCTTTTGCGATGGCCGCGGCAGGATAAGGCGGCGGCGGGTTGCTGAGATACCCGATCTGGTCGGTCGTCGAGCCGCCCGGCGAATACATCGTGGTGTGGCTCTGGCCGGGGACCGCGGAACTTCCGTCGCCCGCATAAGGCGTTTCATTCAGATAAGTATAGTCTTTTTGTTCCCGCTGTTTTTGCGCAGACTTCGCCTTGATCGCCTGCTCCTGCGCTTTCTCGAAAGCTTCAGCGTCGCTTTCCACGCCTTGTTCAAGGGCGGGCGCGGCAGCCTCCGCGGTAGCGGGCATGGCCGCGATCAGGCTGACCTCGATGCCGCCGGAGCTGGCGTCCACGCCATACTGCGCAGGCTGAACAAACGTCATGCCGCTGCCGAAAAAAATCACACAATGAAGCGCGAGCGCAACGCCCGTGCTGACCATCCATTTCCGGGGAAAGATCCCGAAGATCATCATTTTTTTGCAGATTCTTTCGAATTTATAGCGCCGGGGGCTTCCGCTTTCGCACCCTGGGTCTGGATTGAAATCTTGTCAATCCCCGCCACGCGGATGCCGTCGAGCACCGCAACCACATCGCCGAAATAAGAGAGTTCGTCGCCGTTCACGAAAACTTTTTGTTCGGGGTTGGCGGCTCTCAGGGCTTTCAAGCGGGCCAGCAGGTCTGCCTCTTCGATCTTTTCCTTGTTCAGGTAAAAAGTTCCGTTTTCCTTGACCGTGACTGTGGCAGAAGCCTCTTTATCGCGCTCCTGCGCCACGCCGGTCGCGGCCTTGGGCAGCTTCACGGAAATACCCTGGTTCTTGATCATGGAGAAAGACACCATGACAAAAGTCGCCAGGAGGAAAAAGATAATATCGATCAGCGGGATGATTTCAATTCGCGCGCGGCGCTTTGTAGCCTGACGAAGACGCATATTCTTCCCTTTCCGCTTTTGCCAGAAGTGACTCCAGCAGCGAACCTGCATTCTCCATTTCGTGGCGCATGTTTTCAACCAGCGCATTCAGCCAGTTAAACGGAATCAGGCAGCTGATGGCGATGACCAGCCCAAACGCAGTCGCAATCAGCGCTTCCGCGATACCGCCCGTAATGGCTGCCGGGGCTTCAAGCTCCGAGCCGCCCAGCATGCCGAAGGCGGCAATCATGCCGGTCACGGTGCCCAGAAGGCCGAGCAGCGGTGCCAGCGTAATGATAGTGTCGAGAACAGGCAGGCCCTTTTCATAATTTTTCAGCTCGGCGCTGGCTGCGGAATAAAGCGCGGTCTGGAGCGTCTGGCGGTGCTTCAGGCCGGAGACGAGCATCTTCACGACCGGGTCCTTGGCTTTTTCGCCCACGAGCCTGGCCTGTTCCGGGTCGCCGCTCTCGAGGAGATAGAACATTCTTTTTCGGAGTTCTTTCCTTTCATTCCTTTTCTGCATGATCACAAACAAGACGCGCTCGATCATGACCGTCATGCCGATCAGCGACGCGGCAAGCAGCGGCCACATAATGGGGCCGCCCTTATAAAACATTTCCAACATTTGAAACCTCCGTTTTAATTTAGATTTTCAAAACCGGAAGCGCGAGCGAATGCCGGCGCGTTTCCCTCGGTCAAAATTGTGTGGGCCGAAATATTTTTGGGCGCGGCGAACAGCAGGCACAGCGCAATAACCAAAACAGGATTAAAAAAATTTTTCATACTCAGCTCTTCTTTCCGGGGCGCGCGGGTGCGGCGGCGCCAGTTTTTAAAACGGAAAATCGACATCCCAAAACCCGTCCAGACCAGCATCAGCGCGCCCACAGCGGCCGCAAACGCGGCGATCTGCGTGGAAAGACCGAAGGATTCGCCCGTGTGCAGATATCGCGCCCATATGCGTGACTTTCTGCCCGCATTATAGCCCGAATACGGCTCCCATTTCATGATTTCACTCGTCTGAGCGTTCAGGTTCATCTGCGACCGCGTGAAGGGATGTCTCGCACCGGCTTCCAGGACGCTTGCGGTCACGGAACCGGCCGCGTCCTTGGGAAGGCGGATGTTCAGCGTCTTCCAGCCCGGGGCCTGTTTGTCTACCGCCGCCAGGACTGCATCGTAGTCAACGCTGACTGCGGGCGCGCCGGGCTTTTTCTCGCTCATAGCCCCGCCAGGTTTCTGCATCTTTTGCGGCGCCGGAGGCGGCGTGCTGCCAGTCACGGTAAAAAGCAGGTTGCCGGCCCACGCATACGACATGGTAAGACCGGTCAGCGTTGTCAGCAGCAGTACAGGCAGGCACCAGACGCCGAAAACGTTGTGCCAGTTCCAGTCGCGCTGCTTGCCGCTCAGGCCGGAATTGAAAACTACAATTTTTTTGAGCGATTCCCAGTTCCAGTTGCGGGGCCACCACAGGTAAAGGCCGCCCAGCACCAGGAACAAAAATATGAAATTGGCCGCGCCCGTGAATTTGCGCCCATTGTCGCCCCCCGCGAGGCGGCGGTGAACGTCTTCAGCAAAATGCAGGAATTCGTGGGCCTTTGAATCCCCGCCCAGCGCTTCTCCGCTGTACGGATTGACGTAGACCGCGCCTCCGTCTTTTCCAAACTGGACCATGACCGAGGCCGAGGGATCGGACTTCAGGTAGACCCCGCTCGGGGCCGCCGGCTTCGTCTTTGCGGCCGCCACGACAATGGCCGAAAGCGGCAGCTTCCGCGCTCCGGCCGGAGCTTCCACAAAGCGAACCCTGCGTTCAGCGGCATCCAGGATCTGCGGCTCGAACGCCATCATCGCGCCAGTCAGCGCCATGATAAAAATCACCGCTCCTGCGATCAGCCCCAGGACCAGATGGGCCCAAAAAACAAACCTTCTAAACATTTATACTCCACCTGCGCATCAATCACTTGTTGAGGATCAGCTTTCCCGCTTTTGTGATCTGAAGCCGGTATTCTGCGCCTCCGTGGACAATCATGACTTCCCGCTCTTTTTCGAACAAGTCTTCAGACCTTATGATTTTCTTTTTGGCTTGCGGCTGGTTTTTCCCAGGAGAAACAGGCTGCCCGTCCATGACTCACCCGATCCCGATCTTGACCCGAAACCCGCCGTAAAGACTGCGTCCCTCAGCCGGCTCAATTCCATCTGAACGCACACGAGAATAATAGGTTTCGTCAAAAAGATTGTTTGCGCCGCAAAAAACGCTCAAAACATCTTTATAAAGATAGGACTCAACGGCCAGGTCCCAGACCTTATAAGTTCCGACCTTGGTGGTGCCAACCGTGCCCGCGGCGTTGCTGTCCTGCCAGTAATGGTCCGCCACAAAGACACTCGACAGGGTCACGTGCAGCCATTTCCTGAGGCGGTAATCAACGCCCCACTTGAGCAGATACTCGGGTGCGTAAGCGGGCGTCCTCCCGTCATTGACGCCGGCGATGAACTCTGCGTCTAGAAGCTGGATATTGCCGAAGGGTCCGAACGCCCCAAATGTCTCGCCGAGCCGGCTTCCTCTCAAATCATCCCAGAAACCGATAAGATCGGCTTCTGTCATAGCTTCCCAGCCAAAAAACTGCACGCGTCCTGAGTTGGCGCGCTGGAAATTGCCTCCGCCGAGGTTCTGATTTTCAATGTAATTATCATAATCAATAAAAAAAACACTTGTGTCGTACGACATCCATTTAAGCGGTTTACCGCGAATCCCCGTCTCATAGTTCCAGGTCCTCGACTCGTCAAGACTGCCGGGTGCCCGAAAAGTGTTGCTGGTGGGGTTGGCCAGATCGTCGTATTCCTTCGGCTGGTAACCTTGTGAGACATTGAAATAAAGCTCGTTCATTTTCCCCAGATCGAAAGCCACACCGAGCCCAAAAAGCGGGACCGCCGAAAAAAAATCTTCATTGATAAGCGGCCGGGTCACTGCGGTATTGAATTCTTCTCTGGCTTTGAGCGAAATCATCTCCATGCGGAAAGCAGGCACGATACTGAACCGCCACCATTTAAAAAGCTGCTCGAGAAAAATAGCCCAATAATGAGTCGAACGGTCCATATCGAAAACTTCGGGGCCATCATTCGAATCACGCAGAGGGCCAATCCTCCGGTCACGCGGTGCGTCTGCATAGTAAAACAGAAATCCTCCGGTAAGCGTCTGCTCCTGCTCAAAAAGGTCCCACAACCAGCGAAAACGGTTGTCTGCGCCCACATAAGTGAACTCCTGGCGGTCAATGTTGGCCGTCAAGCCGTTAGCTGTTGCTTGTCTGCGGCTGAGCCGGTCAAAGTTACCAACCCAGGGCTTGATTGTAACCAGGCCGCGTTCTCCGATCTCCTGCTCATACTCGAGACTTCCGGAGTAACGCTTGATCCATAACCTGTCATCGCGCCGAGTGGTCAGATTCGGATCTTCGCTGTATTGCCCGAAAGTCAGCCTTCCGGGTTCGCCGTTAACCGCATCATAGCCGTCGAAGTTAGCGGTTAGTTTTGCGGTATCGCTGATTTTGCCCATTGGGTCACCAGTTACATTGGCGAAGGCCGCA
>CAZMMY010000141.1:2275-5507 GCA_964567495.1 uncultured bacterium | reverse complement strand
GTCACGTTGAAATTTGCGAGCTGATGCCGGACGCGCTCATCGAACGCCGCGGGAGTCTTAATGTCTTTCCTGAGGATGCCTTCGCGCAGGCGCCCTTCAATTTTCCGGACAATCCGGAGAGCGCGATCCATGTTCAAGGGTTCTTTAGAAGGCGGCTGCACCTGCCTGCGGCGGCGGTCTTCCCGACGTTCACTGCGCGGCTGAGCGGAAGCAGGCCTGCGCTGTTCGCCCACCGCGGTTGCGCTCCAGGCCAGCGCAGGGTTGGAGCGGTCGAGTTTTTTACCGACCTGGGCTTCGAGCCAGGCTGAAAATTCCTCCGCAAGCCTGCGGAATTCGGGCGCGACGTACGCTTCGGGCCAGACGATTTCGGAGAGCGTGCCGTCTTTGGCGAACCGCAGCGTAATAGCAGGGCCTTCAGTGCCCGTGTTTTCTCTTCCTCTTCTGCGGAAGGAAACGCGGTAATCGACGCTTTTTCCCGCGTAGCCTTTGCCCCAGACGTCAAGATACGAATCCGAAACAATGAAGAAATCGGCCGCCTGGCCTTCCGGGCCGGCGAGGCGGATTTCCGCCGCGAGCGAGCTTTTGTCGGGAAATTCCATGAATTCGCCCGGCTCCAGGGGTTTCATTACGCGCATTTCAGAGCGGGCTTCGATTCTTCCGGCGGCTTCATTCATCGCATTCTGGATTGCGCCATCTGTTTCCGTCACCGCGGCGCTGCGCAGAATGGCCGCAATGCCGGACACCACGATTTCCGCGTCAGGCCCGATATTTCCAAGGCCGACGAGCGCCGCAAGGCGCAGCGCCCTCTGTTCCGGGGTCTCTTGAAGCGGGCTCTGAGTCACGACATTCAGAAGCAACGGCACCGCCGCAACAGAAACAGAACTTAATCTTTCCAGCGATCTGTTGAAATTGAAGTCGATCGTACGCGCTTCCAGGGCCGCCAGGAGAATCGGAAGCACCGCGGCTTCCCCCACAGCTCCCATCGACATAATGGCAGAGGTCTGTTCAAACATGGTGGCGCCTGACGCCTCGGCGGTTCTCGCAAGCTCCGGCACCACAGACAAGCCCGCGGAGCGCAGCCCCGTCAAAGCTCGGAAAGCGAATGATTGCGGAGCAGGCGTATTCGCCACCGCCGCGTCCGCGCCGGAATTCAGCCACTCGCGCAGGGCCGGAATTAACGGAAAAGCTATTTCGTCAAAATACAGTACCGACATGATCGCATCGTAATTCGACTCTTGAGGGCCGCGCCACTGAATCACGCTCAGCATATCCGGAAGGGCCGACAGCTTTTCCCTGCGGCTCCAGACGCTGAACGCGAAATTGAGGTCGAGGGCCGCAGTGTTGCCCCTCAACTGCCCCATCAGATTTGCCACACGCGCGGTCACAGGGATATTCGAGCCATACTCCAAAAGCTCTTTCGCACCGTCCGGCAGCTGGCTCAAAGCGAAAGCCGCTTTGCGGCGGACTGCCCTGTCGTTGGAAAACAAATACGGTATGATTCTCCGGGCCAGTTCACCCGAAGTTTTTTCATGCCAGGGCAGATTAAGCGCGGGCACCGCGGCATGCCAGCTTTCCCAGCCGATATAGGCGATGATGTCGAAACCGTCACGAAAACCCGCGGAATTATTTTGTTCCAGAGCGTTGAGGGCGAATTCGGCAAGCGGCTCGGTCAATTCACCGACGTTGCCCAGCGCGCTTTGGAAAACGTCTTCATAAAAAAGCCGGCGGCTTATGGATAAAAGTTCGGCGGCACGGACAAAAAGTTCCCGGTCGTCCATGCTGTCCTGCCGCCTCTGGAAAACCCGGATAAGAGAAAGAATAACTGACTTGCGGCGGGCCAGCTGCGCGGCATTCACGGTTCCGGCCGGCGCAAGCCCGTCGATGGCGGTACGCAGGGATTGGATTCCGTACTCCACGCCTCTGCGGTCCATGCGCATTTCGGAGCGGCGTGCCACGGTGTGGCCCGCAGGCGGAATGATTTTAACGCCGGCCTTGCGCGCGAAATCTTCCAGGCGCATGGCGCGGATTTCGTCGACCGTTCCGAAACCCTTCAGTCTCTGCCAGACGCGCTGAACCGCCGCATCGACCGCAGAGCTGCGCATTTCGGAACGCATATAGTCTTGCTCCAGCTGGATCTGCAGATTCTGCATATCGATTTCAAGCCGCCCGGCAAAGGCGGCCCTGTTGTCATCGACCGACCGGGAATACCTGGCTCCCCCGGATTCCGTGGGCGGCCGCTGCAGAATTTTTTCCGCTGGCGTAAACAGATAATAAGACGACAGGGTCGAAAGAAAATGGCTGGCTTCCGCCGCACGATGTTCAGGCCAGATGCCGATAAAATCAGCCTTTAGCCCTTTCAACTCTTCGCCGCTGAACTGCTCCATCAGGATGATGAGGTTCAGACCAATCTCGGTCAGTGACTGGCCGTCAGACTGCGCGGCAATCCAGTGGAAGACACTGATCGCGGCCATGTTGTCCACGACGATGGTGAAATACCGGGCCGTGTGGATGGCGTCGCGCATAAACCAGCGCGCGGTCTCAAGATCGCCGGTCTGGATCAGCCGGCGTATGACGTAGGCGTTGTAAAAAACGAACGGCGTGTTGCCGTAGCGGTTCATGTTGCCTGATTCAATGAAGGACCGGTATGTCAGCTCGTCGTCGGAAAGCGCGAGGTAAAGATCCCTGTCGTCTTCGCGCAGCAGCTCGCGGACGGAAACCGCGTAATCGGCAAAATCAGGCTCCTGACGTTCGAACCGAAGTGCCGCCAGAGCAAATGCCGCGGCGGGCAGAATTTTATCCGTCTCGCCTTCCAAGAAGAACCCCCGGAAAATGCGCACTTCAAGCATCCCATCGCGCGCGACCTGCGCCACGATACGTTCGACAGCCATTGCAGGGTCAAGCGTAAGGCGTACGTTTTTCACGCTCACCCCGCTTCTCCTCAGATCTTCAAGCTTGGCCAGCGCCGCGGGGCTGCTGAAAATCGCGCTGATCAGGCTTCTGTATGAAGCCTGCGTGTCGCCGGTGATCTCCATGGCTTCTCCCCACGGCGTGGACTCGATCCGGACGGAACGCATTTCGGAGCGTGCAGCCAGCCTGCGGTCGAGCTCCCAGGCGCGCTGAATGTTTTCATCGGACGGGGTCCTCCGGCGGAGATTACGGAGGGCTTCTTGAATTTCACGGCTGTCCTCCGGCGAAAAAAGGGACCGGAATAAACCCAAGCAGAAGGGGCAGG
>CAZMMY010000141.1:0-2265 GCA_964567495.1 uncultured bacterium | reverse complement strand
TGCTTTCCAAATTATTAATCAAGCGCAGGCGCTCGACTTCCGGATGAATCATATGGAGGACGTGATAGACCAGACCGGGTCTGCCGCTTTCAACGGGGGGAGCCAGAATAAAACGGTAGTCGGGATACTGCGGCGCAAGCCCGCGCCCAACCACTTTCGCGGTCAAGAGCCGGCGCATGTCATCCTCACCATTCTCTTGCCCCTGGAACTTCACGGTCAGGCGGCCAGGGTTGTACGGGCTGCCTTCCGTGCTATAAAGCGCATTGGCTTTTTCAGGAAAGCCCGCGATCTTGACCGTATAATAAGTGTCTACCAGCTCACTCAAAATGGCTCTAAAACGATCCGCGTCAAAATCGCGCATTTCGGAGCGTTTTTTCAGGACAGCATCGATCGCGTCTTTCAACACAACACTGCCCGCGTAACCGTTAGTATCGCGATGCGGATGCTGCGCCGCCTGCTCGAAAAATTTCATCGCGTCGCCAAGCTGGTCGGCTTTTTCACGCGTCAGGATGCGCAGGCCGGCGTAATGCGCCACAGCCGCGGTAATCTCCGAAGCCTGCTCACCGGCGGCATACCGCGCCGCGGCCGTGAGGGCGGCGAAAGCCTTGTCCTGTTCGCCGAAATGGAAGAACGCGCGGCCGAGCTCATAGTAAAGGCCGTAGAGCTTCTGCCGTTCCTGCTCCTTGCTGACGTCCACATTCGCGATTTCAGCACGAATACGGTTGATCACAGTCCCAAATATAATTTTGAAGACACGGGCGTCGCCTGAAAGCCCGGCGCGCACCTGATAAGTCACGGCCCTGCCGGTTTCGGGGTCAAATTCCATGCCTTTGAGCGAAGGCAGCCACTGATTAGCGGCGGGCGCCATCTTGGCTGTAGCAGCATAAAACACACCGTCGTTTCCGGGCACGGCGGTCTCTTCGGTCCAAATGTAATTCGTGACGTCGCGCTGCTCATCAGTCAGCCAGCGGTTAAAAGCGTGGGGATCCGAAGCGATGCGCTCGGCGATCGCCGCTTTTTCTTGCGGCGTGACGTCGGGCGGATAAAGATTGTGTTCGAGCAGTTTCGCGCGCTCTACAGCATTCCAAATGGCGGTAATGATGTCGGCATCCTCGCGGCTCTCAGCCAGGGCATCAGCGGGAACGAGACGGCCCTTGAACCTGCCGCCGAAAATCCGGGCGATCAAGGCGCCGAGAAGGACTTCGTTCGGCCCTCCGGCCGCGATGACCGCATCGATCTCACCCATCATGGCCGCGAAAGCGGGCATCATGTCGCCATCGGCCAGCAGGAAGACGTTGCCGCTGCGATAATAACCCGTTTCCTTGGCTTTTCTCGCCATACCCACGAAATCCAGCGTGCCGTCGCCGTTAATGTCGGCGTCCCCGAACTTCACCCCGGCAGCACGCAGGGCATTCAGCGTAGCGTAATGGCGAGGGCGAATCAGAAGCCCGATTTTCAAATCCCCGGCTTCGACACCACGGGCGGCGGCGAGGAGCCCGACGTTCACGGCCGCGTCAGCCGCCAGATTGCCCGAGACCTGAAGCTCTACCTTTTCGCGTGTCAGCCAGCGGTAGAAATATGCCGCATCCGGCATGCTGAGCGCGGTATCGGGGGCCGTAAAAGCGCCCATCGAAACCGCACCGGTAAATTTGCCGCTGACGATAGAGTTAGTCACTTCAAGCACGTCGCCGAACCAGTCAATCCTCTGGCGGATTTCTTCTGGCGTCGCCAGCAGATATGCATGCGCCTCGAGAATGCCTTTTTTGAAGCTGGGCGCATTGTCACGGTCGCCTTCATTGCTGATGATGCGGACCAGGATATTCTTCCAGCCCGTGAGCCAGTCTTCCAGCGAGGTCAGGAGCGCGCCGTCGCCGCGGTCTTTGAGAATTTCACTTTTGTTGTCGGCGAGCCATTTCATGGTCCAGAGAACACTGGCCGCGTGGGGCCAGAAGAAACGGGCGTCTTTTTCGACCGGGCCGGCTGCGCGATCAGGAGCGTGCAGGACTTCGACAACTTCGATATCTTCGGGCCCGGTGATGAAATGGCGGCTTTCTGCAATTTTATCGCTGGCCTTGAATGCGGCAAGAAGCTCTTCTTTTTCGCCTTCATACAGCCAGCCTGCCGCGGCGCGCAGCTCGGAACGGGCTTCGATGCGGCGCACGGCAGCCCAAGCAGCCTGGATCCTTTCGGTGTTCGGGCGAGTGCGGAGGTCGCGCTCGGCCAGGTGAAGATCGCGGCTGTCTTCCGCGGAGAAAATACTGCCGT
>CAZMMY010000140.1:0-5534 GCA_964567495.1 uncultured bacterium | reverse complement strand
CTTCAGTTGGAGACGGGTGCGGAGCTTTCGGCCGCGGACGGCCTGTTTCCGGATGAGGACGCCAATACGCTCAAACTGCTCGCTTACCACAACGATCCTAAAATTTCCCGCAAGCTGCAGGCTTATTTCACTTACCTGATCAACCTCCGGCTGGTGCTCGATTTTTACTATGCCCGCAACCGGAAACACATGCCCAATGACCTGGCTTCGCTTTATTACCTCATGCGCTACGCGGACATTTCGGCGGCGGATACGGAGCGCCGCCAGCTCCGGCCGAAGCTGGAAGCCGTTATGGAAGAATTGCGGAAGCTGACCGAGCAGGTGATGGACAGCGTGCTTTCCGGCGACGTCAGCCGGTTCAAAATAGACGCCGCTCCCGAAGCTCTCAATCGCGCTGCTCTGCGCCGGGCCGACCTCGAAAATGACCTGGCGGTGATCCAGGCCGCGGAAAGAGAAGAGCAGGAGCGCACTCTCGCGAGGATGGAAGAGGAGGCTCAGCGCGATTACGAAAGGATGCTCAGCCGCGTTATTGATTATCTGGTTTCAGACCGGAATATGGACCGCAGCAAGGCCGAGCGCTGGGCGCCGCGTTTTATCTCGGAGTTTCCCGATGATGCCGAGAGGATCGCGGGCCGCCGTTCTGAAATGCGCGCGGTCGACGTCAAAGCGGCGGCGCGCAAGCTCAGGACTGTCGAGAAAAAAGTCGAAGCGGACGCGCTCAGGCAGATTTTTAAAAAACTGCCCAGGGGAGGGAGCCTGCTGGACCTGGGCGCCGGCGACGGCGAGCTGACTGCGCAGGCCGTGGTCCACGAGGATGGAAAATTTCTTTTCAACCGCGTGGTCGCCGTCGAGAAAAGCGGAAAAAATGTTGCCGCCTTCAAGGAGCGCGCATTTCCGGGGCTGGAGCTGATCGAGGGGGATTTTTTTGACGTCACAGCAGGCATGGAAAGCCGGGGCGGCAAGTTCAGCGCCATGCTGCTTGCCTTCAGCGTCAACTTCATACCTGCAGCCGACCGTGACAGGCTTTTCAAGCGGCTGGTCCGCTTGGGTTCGCCCGGCGCTTCGATCGTTTTTATCGTCAACAGCCAGAAGCGTGAACCGCGCAACCAGATAACGGCCCGTGAAACACTGATGAAAAAGCATTTCGTAAAGCCCGAAGGTTCCGACAGCAACTTTGATAAGGTATTTATTGAAATGGGGCACGAGGCCGTGACGGAGCCTCTCCACGTGGTTTTCGAAACCCGGGACAGGGCCGAAATGATCTCTCTGGTCGCCGCGGTCCTCCCGTCCGAAGACCGTGACCTCAAGCTCGTCGGACAATATGTCGACCGGCATCTTTACGACAAAAACAGCGGCCTTTATCATTTCGAAATCGATGAGGAAATAGTCGTCGTCACGCTGCGGTCTGAAATGCGGGTGGAGCCCGACGTGGAGGCCGCCATCGAGGCGGAAATCGAAGACAACTTTGTCAGGCCTCTCGACCTGCCGCTCCGGGTTTGGCATATGCTGCTCGGGGAATATAACCCCTGGGTCATCGGCGAAAATGAACCGGCCTGGCTGGCCGAAGCGGATGCGCCGGAGTTCATGCGTGAAAACGGGCGGCATACCGCGCGGCAGCTTCAACTGGCTCACGGCTATGTCGAAGAGCATGAGACCGTGCTGGATATCGGCTCCGGGAAAAAAGGCGGGCTTGCCTTTATCCTCGCTCTCCAGGGCGCGAACGTCACCAGCTTTGAAAAAGACCCGGCCGCGGCCGCCGCGCTCAGAGAAAAATACGGGAAACTCCAGCCGGCCATAGAAAAAGCAGGCGGAAGCTGGATGCTGATCGAAGGAGACTTTTCCAAACCCGAAGACCGCGTGAAACTTCGGGGCCAGTTCCAGCATATTGCGGCGACCGACGTCATACTGCCGGAGCTCCCGGGCTTCAAGCATGAGCACCTTCCTGCCGACGCCCGGCCGGCGACGGACGCAGCTGAAGCAGCTTCCATCCTGGACGGCATCGCGGCTTTTAAATCCGAACAGCCTGGATTCGTGCTTTTCAGCATCCCGACCGGCGATGAAAAATTGCGCCGCCGCTATACCCGGCCGCTTCTGGATAAAATCCATGAGTCGACCGGCCTTAAGAACATCGGTGTCAGCAGCCTCAGCGTCCCGTTTTCTCTCGGCATACGCTACGGCCATCTCTCGATCTGGACCGAGCCCCTCACGAAGCGCTCCGAAGTCCGTGACAGGATTGCGGACTGGGTCAATCTCGGCAACTGGCTTGAGGCGGCGGCTGTGGTTAAAAAATTCACGTCCAGCGGGGATAGGGCCGAAGCTGTTTCCGGCGCAAACCCGCTGATCCGCGAATACCTCGGCCGGCAGTTTCTACTGGGCGGCACGGAAATGGCCGCCTCGGGCCAGGAAGGCTACTCGCCGCTGCGGCCCGAACAGTTCTGGCCCAACAGTATTACGTTCCGGAAGAAAGTGACCCTGCTGAACCAGACGGGAAGGAGCACCGATTATCTTTATACTTTTCCCGAAAAAGGTGTCGAACCCCCGGCCGATCCTGCCGCCCACGCCGCGCGGGTGCGCAAAATTGAAAGAGCTCTGGAGTTCCTGCGTAAAACACAGCCTCCGGCGGAAAACCCGGAAAAAGACCCGGTCAACATCCTTCTGAAAAAAATGATGATCATGGCCGTTGATTTCCCGACCCGTTTTCTTTTTATCGAGTTCGGCCAGAGAACCGAAACGCAGAATCTTTTCCACGTCGACGCGGACAAGAGCCTGATTTATTTTTCGGTCAAGTTTCTTGACGCGCTCCAGGAAAACAGCAGCGATGACATGCAGTTTCTTGCCGACCTGATCCATGAGGCAATGCGCACCTACCTGATTCGCGACCTTTTGCCCGTCTCTTCCGTACCCGAAGCGAGGAGGGCCCGGCTTTATTCTGCCATTGAAGGCCTGGACCACAAAAACCGCTGGGTTGCCGAAGACCGCCGCGCCCGCAATTCCGCAAGAATCGGGCTGTACCGCGAAGCGGACGAGAAGGTCATCGAGCTGGTACTCCGCGGCCAGCATGCCACGCTGAAAGGCGAAATCGACAAATATGAAAAACTCCTGCGGGAGCAGGAACAGGGTGAACAGCGGTCGGGCAAGAAACTCAGCCGCGACTGGTACGGCGACTGGATGCTCAAATTGACTGAGCTGGTGTTCCTCCAGGAAAGAATGGGCTGGCCCGATCTGGCGCGGAAAAGTTACCTGAAACAGGTTAAAGCCATCCGGGGCATTCAGCGCGTGGACACCGCGGCGCTGCCTCTCCAGCTTCAGGACCGCAAAGCGTACATTTATCTTTGGGCCGGGGAGTACGACGCATTTCTGCAGGCCCTGGAGATATTTACGGACGGCGCGTTCAAAAAAGCGGACGGCCGGACGGAGTTTCCGGACGAGGGATTCCCCAGGCCGCTGGAAACAGAAGAGTATCCGATTCTTGTTAATCTTCTTTCCTACAATCTCGACAAGTACGAATATAAATACACATCCACCCTCCGCAGCCGCCTGATGCGCGCTTCAATCGATGAGCGGCGCCAGATCGAGCAGATTATCACGAAGGTCGAGGCCTTGTTCCGCCGGGCCAGGCAGAAAGTCACGGCCAACATGGATTTTTTCTCTCTTATGAACGCGGACAAGTACGACCCGTGGGTGCCGTTTGAAATGACGCCCGGCGTCCTGGTCGGTGTGGCGAAAAACCTGCCGCATGAGCAGGAGATCGTCTGGGTGGATGCGGGGGACAGGGAAAAGGAAGATGCCGGACGGCCTTCGATCAGCGCGGCGCTTGCTTTCGAGGGTGAGCTAAAGCTGACGCTCCGCGCGAGCGAAGGCCTGGAAGACGGGCATATCCTGAGGCAGGCGCTGGCCAATATCCGCCTGCTGGCCAGGAAGTTTTCGGCCGAGTTCAAGATTCCGGTAGAAGACCGGGCTCCCTATGTGACCGAAGAAGCGGAACTCGAGGCTGTCCGTGTGAAGGAGATCGAAAGACGCCGCCAGGCATCGCGCGCTGAAGCGCAGAGCCGGATCACGGTCACGGGCGTTTTTACCGTGGAATACATGGGCCGCGTAATGGTTGGAGGGCCCGCGGCGGTTACAGCCTCTCTGCCATTCGGGGACTTTGAAACAATTCTTAGCCGGCTCGGTGCCGAGGCCCGTGAGGCCCTCTCGCCATTCGTAACGGCCATACGCGGGCAGATTGAAAGCGACAGCGCCAGCCTGCTGAACCTCCAGCGCCGCGACTACAAAAGAGAGCAGCTCAAGCGCCGGCTGATCGCGGACCTAGGCCGGCTGCACGCCGTGCTCAAGGCCGATTATCAGAATATTTCTCCATATCAGCTCGGTCTTCTTGCGGATGCTCGCCAGGCCATAGAACTCGATATGCCCGAAATGACGGAAGCGAATCTTCACGCGCTGATCGACGCATGGGAAGCCGAAAGCCAGTACGACGGTTCTTTCGCCCTGGCGCCGTATATTGATGAGGCGCGGGGAATGATAGAAACGATCCATGACATCGCAGATAACGCAGTTTATGAAGTCAGCTTCGAACGCTGGGAGTGGACGCTTTTCCCCGAAGTCACGATTCCTTTTCCGCAGCTCAGGCAGGCGGTGCGCGGAGCGCTCTACGACCGGGAATTTCTCGAGAAAGCCATGAAAGGGCTGACCGACGCCCAGCATACCATCGATCATGTCCGCCATGTGCGTGTGCGGCCCGCACACGAAGGGCGTTCCGTTTATTCACTCAACACGCTGACTGTTGAAACAGTTTTTGAAGACGGGTCCATGAAGTCTTTCGATCTCGTGGTCCCCAAAAGCCCATCGTTCAGTCATAAAGCCGAAGACGTTTACGACCATCTGAAATGGATGCATGAGCTTTACCCGGGCCTGGTGCCTGAAGCCCTTGCGCTTTCGCTGCAGACCTTCGATTTCAAGGGGGGTGCCGCAGGGCTGGCGATGTATGCGGTTAAATCCATGGGAGGTCTTGAAACGCTGACGCTCTCCGGCGACCAGTATTTCGAAACCGCGGAATTCGGCAGTTCCGCTGTGCCGTTGAGCACCGCCGCCACGGCCGAGCTCAAACGCTCGCTTATCAAGACCCTTACTATTTATTTCGAAAAGAGCGGGCACATGATGCCTGCCGGTTTCAGCGTCCGTGCGGGGCATTTTATGCGCAGCGAGAACGGCAGCGTTGTCCTGGCCGCGCCTCTCGATTTTGATCGTATGACGGTGCCGGATTTTGTAGCGGCGCTGGTCGACCACGAAGAAATCACGCCGGAAGACCAGGTTTATATTTTTTCCCGCCGTGAAGTATTTCAGGGGATTCAGGA
This sequence comes from uncultured bacterium, assembly GCA_964567495.1. Classification (GTDB taxonomy): domain Bacteria; phylum Omnitrophota; class Omnitrophia; order Omnitrophales; family Aquincolibacteriaceae; genus CAYLPP01. The sequence goes on along the minus strand of CAZMMY010000140.1, from coordinate 180 downwards.
CGGCCTGCGCGCCGTATACGGCGATGAGCGGGGCGCAGAAAAAGCGGATGACTGGATCGGGCGATACAAAAGAATCTCCGGCAAGCGTTCGGAGCTGCGTTCACCGAAGGGGCCGGAACAGCCGCATGAAGTGAAGCTCAGGCAGCTCGATGAAATTTATGTCCGTGTCCTGCGTTCCCG
>CAZMMY010000139.1:0-5560 GCA_964567495.1 uncultured bacterium | reverse complement strand
CTTTTCGCGTAGATCGCCTGGAAATTGGCAAGAGATGCTGCTTTCTTCCGAAGCCGAAGATATTGATAAAGATCCCTAATGCGGTCCCCACTCAGCCGGGAAGCCATGAGCCTGCGGTCGAGTACGCTAGCGAGCTCCGGCCATACAGCCAGCGCTTCCAGCTGAAAATTCTCACGGTTCCCGTATTTCGCCGCGACGTTAGCCGCCTGCCTGCTGCCCGCTTCCTGGATGCGCCGCCAGGCGTTACCCTGGTCTACCACATCCATAACATTCAGGTCCCTGAACCACGGCAGAGCGAGGTTGAACATCGGAATAAAATAGGGCCGGGGTTCCTCCGCATCCAATATCCTGCGGATGTAATAGCTCGATTTCGTGATATTAACTTCGTGGGGCGGCACAAGGCCGAGCCGTATCCACTCTTCTTCGGTCCTGCCTACGGCCATAAGGACCATCTCGGTGACTTCGGCCTGTGCAAGGATGCTGCCGGTCGGCGCTCCGCTTTCATCCATTTCAGGAAGATCTTCGAGCGAGCGCCGGAGGTATTCGCTGATCGACTGGCGCGAGCCGTTTTTCCAGCGGGTTGCGCCGCGGTCCGCGTTGTCCAAGAAATACCCGATTTCCATATCATGCATGATGGGGTCAAGCATAAGGACAAGCGCCCACAGCATCAGATCGAAAGTAGACGCGCGCGGAACCTCCCCTTTAAACGCGGGGTTGAGGGCCGGACGCTCGTCATTTCCGCCTGCTTTGCGGTATGCGATCAGCCCGGGAATAAAACGCCGGACGGCATCCACAACAAGCTCATTGTCCGCAGGAAACGAAGAAACACCTTCGCTGTCCTGCTGTTCCATATGCGCGCCATACCAGCGCAGGTGCAGGCTGAATGCGGCTCCGGTCATCCAGTCGCGTTCCAGGTTCTGCCGCATGTCGCCGTCTGAAATGAGGACCCTTTTTCTTTCCGCCGCCAGAAAACCGTTTCGAAGAAACGGCCCATGCATCATGAAAATCTCGGCATTGAGTCCGACGGACGAATCCCAGTCTCTTTTAGTCCAGTAATCGTGAAGACCCCTGCCGATGGTCTCCAGATCGGCGGGCGCAAACGACGAATTGTAAACAAGATCGTAGATCTTGCGCCTGAGCCATGTGTCCCAGGCCTGTCGGGCGTCCTCAAAGCCGTCCAGATGTTTGAGAATGCCTTTCAATTCAGCGACCGCCGCAGGAAACTCAACGCTGCGCAATTCAGAGCGCGCGCCCAGAGTGCCGAGCAGCTTGCGGTCGTAAATGGAAAAAGGATCGTCAACGATACCCAGCGAAGCGCCGTACACCCTTTTGACTTCTTCCGCGCCTCCCGGAAGCGAAAACACGGGCTGTGCCTTGGCCGCGGTCCTGACCACTCCGGGCATTTCGAAATCATGGCGTCCGCTGGCCATAAGCTGTTTGTAATATGACTGGTGCTTTTCGTCAAAACCGGAGATGGCAGGCATGACCACAATGCCTGAAAGATTTTCCTTCTCCAGGATCCGGCGTATTCCGTTCTTGTGGAAGCCGCCGAATACCAGCACCGCGGCTTTTTCATCTGGGCTTTTCAGGAAGTCACGCAGGGATGCGTGGATGGCCTCGTCGCGCGCCATAGCCAGCCGGTAGAACTCCAGCGCGTTGCGCATCTTCCCTTCCCACTCGCTTGACAAGACCATGGACTTGCCTGAGTTTGCCACGATGAACCGGGCCAGTTCTTCCGTCCGGATTGAGGCAAGAATTTTTCGGACGGCTTCGTATTCCGCAGAATTGATGGCGAAATCGTTTACTCGCTTAAGAAGCATGAATTCTTTCTGACGGTGATAGATTTCAAGCTGGCGGGCGTCTTTGAGGAAGTGGCGGGCATACGCCTCTTCGAACGATTCAACTTCGGCAAACAGGGTTTTGGGATTTATTTTCGCAACTTCATCCAGAAGGATTTTTTTCTGCAGTTTTTCCGCTGTCAGCACCATGGCGATATGGGGCCAGTTGTCCATGCTGAACCCGTTGATCTTTGCCGCGGACGTTTCCAGCCTTTTGAGATAATCGAGAAAGCCGATCTGATCGGCGTCGAGTTTTCTGCGAAGCTTCTGCCATTCGCGGACTTCCGCAGGCAGCGCACGGTGCGAGAGCGCGTCAAAGGCTTCCGCGATCGCCCTCAGGTCTTCCTGCACGATCTCCTGGGACTTCGCTGATTTGCGGTACTCTTCAAGGTTCTGGAGGTGCAGCTTGAGACTGTCCGCGCCGATCAGCCTGAAATCCTTTTTGCGGTTGATGTGCGCGTATTCCGCGCCGCCGATACGCAGCTTGTCCAGGAAGAAATACGAAACGCGCTTCCGCATTTTTGGGTCCTTGATAAAACCAAAAAAATCGTCGGTCGGGACTTTCCCTTCATAACCTTCTTCGTAAACGGTTTTGACACCATACTTGCGCACGAAGTAATCGACCATCCGGGCGATGTTTTCCTGGGCCTCAAGGGAGTCGTGCGCGTCCTGTATGTAAATCAGTGTCTTTGTGGAATCGGGGCGGTCAAGGCGTTCTTCTACATGGCCGAGCTTGGCGGGAATTTTGAATTCAACGGACTGCGCTGCGGCCGCGCTTTCACGTACAGTCTCAGCCGACACCGGAGGGCAGAAAATCTGCGTCACGGCGATGGCGGCTACTATAAATGCAGCAGTAAACCTGCGTAAAAAAGGCTCTGGTTTCATGAAGTTTTTTTAGGGTTTTGCAAAGGCTGAATTCGCATAAGAATGCCCGTTTTTTTCTCTCTGCGCAAATGCCCCGTCTCCAGAGGGAAAGGGTTACATTGGAAAGCTTAGAAATGCTAGTTTTTGCTAGGCCGGATTTTGAGCGGAAACTGCGGGATTATGAAAAGTTCGAAGCCCGGCGGAGGCTGTCCAGCGGATAGAAAGTTCCCCGCCAGTTCACGCCGTCTTTTCGGAGGACCTGCAGGACGGCTGCCGTCATGACGGTCAGAAGAAGAAGTGTTCCAGGCCCATGAAGCGGAAAAGCGAGAAGCGCAGGCGGGTGCACGCGTGCAAGGGCCAGATAAACCAGGAAAATGACGACCGCAATCGCCGCGGCAAAAACAAAAAAAGGCTGACCGTAAAAAAACAGGGCGGCAAACGGAAGGACGTCGCAAGAAAGCCCGCCCACGAGCGCTGCAAGGGTGAGCGGCAGATTGTAATTAAAACCGGCGAAAGCGTTTTTTTCAAGGCTCTTGAAAATTCCCCTCCAGCCGCTGACCCACTCCACACCGATCATGTTCTTGCCGTCAACGGCGATCTGCCGTGCACCGTTCTGTTTCATCATGCGGCCAAGGTCGACATCGTCGATTACATTGAGCGCCAGCCGCTTGTGCGTGCCGGCTTTCTCATAGACTTCGCGGCGCACGAGGTTGAAAGCTCCGACTCCGACGGCCGCTTTCGATTTCGGGTTACGCGCCTCCCAGGGCCTGAATGCCCGGTAGAACGCCAGCAGGAAGGCTGTGCTGAAAACCGTTTCAAGAAAATTCTGGCGGATCAATTTCGGAAAAGCGACCACATGGTCCCACCCGCCTTTTTGGATTTCATGCGCGCAGGCCTTGAGGCAGCCGGGTGCAAAATGGATGTCCGCGTCCGTGAAAACTATCCAGCTGCCCGCCGATTCGAGGTAACCGCGGTAAAGGCCGTGGGTTTTCCCCAGCCAGCCTTCGGGCAATTCGCGCAGGTCGATAACCTTCAGTTTGGGATCGCTGAATGACCTCAGGACTTCGAGCGTGCCGTCTTCGGAGCGGTCGTTGACTGCAATGACCTCATAGTCGAGATAGTCCTGGGCCAGCATGGAACGAAGAGCCTCACCCACTGTGCGGCCTTCGTTGCGGGCGGAAAAGATGATACTGATCTTCGGCAGCGGCGTTCCTGCGGGAACCGTGCAATTTTTAAGCTCGGGAATGCGAAACAGCACGCCCCTCAGCAGGTCGATGCCCTGGACGAGCCAGATCAGGAAAACAACAGCAAAGAAAACGGTCAGCAAGGCAAGATCAATTTTGGCAGGCGCCGCCGCCGCACGGTTTGCCGGTTTTAGGGGAACAGGCCGGCTTGTCCTTACTGGCGCCTTCCTTGTAGCTGGAAGAACGGTAATCGGTCTGGTAAAAACCCGCCCCCTTGAAGAGGATCCCTCCGCCGCCGCTGATCAGCCGCCGGGCTTTGGCCTTGCCGCATTTTGGGCATTTCTTGACAGGCTCGTCTTTCATGGACTGGAATTTCTCAAAAGTAGCGCCGCAGGCGGCGCATTCGTAATCGTAGTTCGGCATTTCGTCTCCTGGTTATTCTTTTCTTTTGCGGCGCGCGCGTTTTTCCTCGAGAGCGGCGACAAGCGCAAGAAATCGAGGCTCCCCGAAAAGCAATTTAAGGTCCGGGTCTTTCCTCATGTGGTTTTCATCGTTGTAACCGTACTGGATGGCCTTCGTCAGGGCTTCGAGCGACTTGTCCGCATCGCCCACCAGCGCGAAACTGCAGGCCAGGTTGTAATGCACCACAGGGTCTTTACCGCAAAGGCGCGAGAGTTTCTTGTCCAGCTCCAGGCCTTCCCGGTAGCGGCCCAGGCGGGTATAGATCTCCGCCAGAGGGATCAAAGCGTCAACGTAGTCAGGCCTGCGTTTTAAAATCCCTTCATAAAACGACAGTTCAAATTCCCATTCGGGTTTTGCGGTCATTTTCTTCCGGCCCGGGACTTTTTATTTTTGGATTTTTCCGGCCTGAGTTCCGATTTTTTTGCGGGCGGTTTGATCCTCACGGACGATATGAAATCGGGTTCGATGCCGTTTTTCAGGTCCAGGGAACCGAACTCTTCTTCCATATGGTCCAGCACGAAACCCCAGAAGACGCGCAGGGTTTCTTTCTCCGACTCCGGGCTGAACCTGCTGAGAACTTCCTCCCGGACGCCGGCCCTGAGAAAGCGTTTTGCGCCCCGGAACTCGAAGGCTTTGTCTGCGAACTTCAAGACCTCCGCCGAAGTCAGCGGCTTGAATGCCGCATCAGGCTTCAGGACCGCCTGTGCGAAAAGCGTGCCCAGCACCGTGAGCGCGGACATCCTGTTTCCGGCTTCTTCGAGAGCCGCGTAGGCCTTGAGGGTCCCGGGAAACTGCCTCTCGATCATGACAAACATTTGCTCGATCTGGTCGAGCGAACGTTTCGCGCGGGTCAAATCGTCCAGCCGCCTGAAATCGCGCAGCGGCTCCATGTCTTCGCGAACCTCGCCGTCAAAACACTGCGGCACGGGCCTCAGGAGGCCCAGAAAAACGAATTCGTAAGGGGGCATCAGGAATTCCAGGCAGGCCAGCTGACCGCCTTTCCAGTAATCGCGCACAATGGCCTGCGCGCGCTCTTTTAAGGCCAGCATCTCCGTGACGCCCCAGCGGAAAATAGTTTCGCACCAGCGCTTTTCGAGAATGTCGAGGGCCTTGATCGTGTCCCCTCCAGACAAGCTCTGCAGGCCCAGGCTGATGAAACCGCGGGCACGCTCGATACCTCGGCGAACTTTGTCTTCGGAAGAAAAGTCGATC
>CAZMMY010000138.1:4782-5566 GCA_964567495.1 uncultured bacterium | reverse complement strand
TTTCCCGCCCAGTCTTTATTCGCAAACTGAAAGTCCTGCATCATGAGCGGCGGCACCATGGGATAATGCATTTTCGCCAGGTCGACAAAAGACGTGAACGGCGCTTCGAGAACGACGGCCGCGAACTTCTCCCGAACGCCGAGCCGGATGGCGGGGTACGTGCCCAGCGACTCCCCGTAAAGTACGATACGCGAGGCGGGGAACTTCTTTTCTTTTCGCAAAAATTCCAGGCCGGCCTCGGCATCAAGAACAATGTCTTCGCCTTTTTCAATCTGGCCGCCGCTCTGGCCGTAACCCCGGTAATCCAGCATGAAAACCGAAAATCCGCGCTCGACCCAGCCCTTGGCCTTGTAAAGACGGTGCGAAATGTTGCCCGCGTTGCCATGCAGAAAAAGCAGTACGCCTTTTTCATCCCGCGCTTTCAGATACCAGCCGAAAAGTTTAGCGCCTTTCGCTTCAAGGCGGACTTCCTCGAAATCAAAACCGTAGTCCTTCGGCTTTTCGTAGAATGTTTTTTCAGGAAAGAAAATAAAGGAAGTCAGCATGCGCCACCAGGCCAGACATAGAAGCCGTTAATTTTTCTTTGCGGGAGCCTGCTCATCCAGCCGGCCGAGGTTTTCGAAAAGCAGCTTGTAGTTTGCCTCGGAAATAGAGAAGAAAAGCGGGCTGCCTTTGACCGTGACGGGATACTCTTTCGTCTCCGGAATCATGTCGCCGGCCGTAAGCACCGTGGGCTCTTTGCCCCCGGCCTTGACTTCGACCGAGTAACGGCCGTTGACCTTCT
>CAZMMY010000138.1:0-4772 GCA_964567495.1 uncultured bacterium | reverse complement strand
TGACCTTCTGGTCCTTCGGATCAAGAAGAAGGCGGGTGAACTCCAGCTCACGCAGGTCCTGCATGTACTCCGAAAGTGCGTTCCATTTCTGCTCAGCGGGCCGGAATGATTTCGTTTCTTTGCCTGCCCGGATCGTCAGCGTCTCGGTGTTTTCAAGTTCGGCCCCTAGCGGGTTCCTGCCTGCGAAAAAACCGTCCGTCTTGTCGAGCCCTTCGGCATAATATTTCATCTCGAAAGGCACGGGCTGGTCAGAAATCTTGAAGCTGGCCGCCCCGTTCAATTTACCCGCGCCGGTCCAGGTCCTGACAAGGCCGCCCTCAAAAGTCATTTTAAGCTCGATCGAGGGATTGGAAAAGCCGTAGTCCTTAAGCGGATCGAGCATTCTCTCCGCACGCCACTGGGACAGATCTTCCATGAACCGGTAAACTTTCAGTGAGTCGGGCGGCAAAGGCATCCCGGAGCGGGTGAACTTCCACTTGCCTTCGGCCTCGTATTCCAGCGAAGTCTGCGGCTGCGCCTGCCCGGATTTTGTGATCTCGATTTTCCTGACCTTGGCGGCTTCTACCAGGAAAAAATTTTTGTCCGCCCAGAATTCCGCTGACGGGCCCGTCGACGCCGGGCGCTCGACGCCCATGGCGGTCCATAACCCCGACTGAACCAGGTAGATCTCGTCAGAATCTTTTTTCCGCAGAAAAACCTGGTCTGGCGGCGTATTGATAACGCCCAGCACCAGATGCACGCCCGCAGGTTCGATGACAATGTGGAAAGCGCCGGTGTCGGCAATGCCGAAATCCGCAAACACCTCCCTGCCCTTCGCACGTACCTCGCCCCTGGCCCGGCGAATTTCCTTTAGGAAATTGTCGACCTTGGCCGCGGAAGCGCGGGCGTCCCAAAGCGCGGGCAATTTCCATTTCGCTCCATCGCGCAGGATTTCGATGCGCATGGCAGGGTCCGCCTCAGGTTTTCCTTCTATCTGTTTGTAGATACTGATTTTTTCGACTGCGCTGATCTCAAAAGGGAGGTCGAGCGGCGTATATTCCTGTACCGCGATTTCGGCGGGCTTGTTCAGATTTTTCAAAAAAATGCCTGCGCTCAGTATGGCGAGGATCCCGAGAAGCGCCCAGAGCTGCTTTGTTTTCATTTTGCAGAGGCGAGGGACTTCATGTAATTCTGCTTGGTCCGGCGGCGAAGGAGCACTCGCGAAGCGCCTGCGCAAGCCGCCGCGATGGGAATAAAAAAAATGGCGAAAAATTTCCAGGCCACTTTCGCAGGCGAGGAAATGCGGCCGATCGAGCGGTCGATCGGCTGTTTGGACCGAATGTCGATCAGCGCGTCGCCCAGGGTCAGCGCATCAACGGAGTTCATGAAAAAATTCAAATGGCCGCCGCCGCGGATGAGGCTTTTCTGGAACGGCGTGCTGGCGCCAACCAGGATCAGCTTGCCCGGCGCGGGCGTAACAGGAGCAGGAGCCGCTTCCCGGGCCGGTGCGGGCCCGCCTTCCACCGACCACGATGGAACGTCTTTTTTGCCGGCATACGCGTCAGCGAACTGCCCCTGTATGAACGCTGCCAGCATAAAAGGCCCCTGCCTGCTTTCGCCTGTGTTGGCGAGAAGCTCGGGCAAAATCGTGCCTTCGGCAAACGGAGCGGTCCAGGATTCGCGGGTCGAACTGAGAAGCTTTTCTACTTTCAGGCCCTGGCTCTGGATTTTAGCGTCGTCAAATTTCAGCGCGGTGCCCCAGAGATAAAAAATCGGGGAGAGCCGGGAAGTGATGGATACGTCGGGGTTCATGCCCGTTCCGGTCACAAGGATCTGCGTCGGAACCTTGACAGGCACAGACATTTCAAATGGCCCGACCCCGCCGCTGCTCAGATTGACGAGATCATGCTGCTGATCGACGAGGATAGCCTCCTCTACTTCCACGCCCCAGGCGCGAAGAAGGCTGTTCACATTCGGGCGGTTGTCTTCCGCCACAATTTCCAGGCCGCGCTCTACAGGCTGATACTTATAATTATAGTTCTGCACGGCCATGAAAACCGAGCCGCCGCCCCGCAGAAAACGGTTGATCTCATATTTCTGCCTTTCGTCCATTCCCTTAGGCTCGATAATCACGAGCGTCTTAGTGCCTGCCGGGATCGGCTCATCCTTTACAAGCCGGATCCGGCGGACCTCGTAGCCCTCGTATTCCACCGCGCGGTCAAGCAGCTCATACGGGTCTTCGCGGTAGCTGCCGGCGTTCGCTCCCGCGCCAAGCTGCCGGAGGATCGCGGCAAGCTCTGGGTTGGCGGCCATATCCTGGAAAGGCGCAACAATTGTGACCTTCGGAATTTCGGGGAGAGTCATGCGGTAAACACGCGCCATCACCATGTATTCCAGCTCATGGATATTTTCAGGAATAACGCGGGCGATGGTTTCTTCCGGCTTCTCTTTGTATGCGAGAGAAATAGAGGAATAAACCAGGCGGACAGCAACTTCATCCGATTCGATAGCGCGCACCTGGAAAGGCTGTATGCCTTTTTTCTGCAGCTGCTTTTCCATGCTGTCTTCTTCCTGCTTTTCCGGGCTTGCGACAACGTTGGCCGCTTCCATGTGAAAAATCTTGTACTGGAATTTCCCACCGGATGCCACGCGCAATTCGTCGAGCTTGCCCACGACTTCCTGCTCAAGGGTCTTCATGCCTGTCGGCATCTTGTCGGCGGGAGAAACATAATACTTGGCGGTCACGGGTGTCTTAAGGCTTTTGAAAATTTTCTCCGTGGACTTCGAGATCGTATAGAGCTTGCCTTCAGTCAGATCGAAACGGCCTATAGAAACGCCGGCAAGCAGCCAGTTGCCGGCCAGGAAGATCGCGAGCGAAACCATGACCGCACCGGAAAATATTTTTTTAGCGCCCGGTTTCATGCGGCCTTCGAGCCAATAGCCGTTCAGCACAAGAAAAATGACGGTGCCCGCCAGGAAATAAAGGATGTCGCGGTTGTCTGCAACACCCCTGGCAAACGATTCGTAATGACCCGCGCACCCGATAAACTGGCGGAGGAATGAACCAAGGCCGGGTATCCACCCATCGATCGAGGAGGCAATAAACTCTGTGCCGGTCAGGTACAGGCCTAAGCAAATGATCATGGCCGTAATAAAGGCGACGATCTGATCCTTGCAAAGGCCCGAGATAAAAATACCGATCGCGAGAAAAAACGAACCAAGCAGGAAAGCGCCAAGATAACCGCCCGCGATCGCGCCCATGTCAGGCTGGCCGAGAAAATGCAGCATGACCGGTATGGTTAGCGTACTGGCGAGCGCCGCGGCGTAAAAAAACAGGCTTGCCAAAAACTTGCCGATGACCAGCTCGTGTGTGGCCATGGGAAAAGTCAGGAGCAGCTCGAGCGTGTTTCCTCTTTTTTCCTCGGCCCATAAACGCATGGTCACGGCGGGCAGGAAAATTGAAAGCACGAACGGAAGCAGGGCGAAGAACGGCCGCATTTCGGCCAGCCCGATTACGAAAAACTGCGTCATGAAAAGGCCGCCGTTCAGAAAAATGAAGACGATGATAAAAATATAAGCGATAGCCGCGTTGAAGTATGCTGCGAGCTCGCGGCGAAAGACCGTCAGGACATGCGGAAGTTTTTTCATGCGCGCGCTCTTTCCTTGCCCGGAGCAAGCAGGGCGATGAAAATGTCTTCGAGGCTCAGGTCGCCCTGCGGGCCGCCTGCGGCGCGGACCTGCTGGGCCAGTTCCTGCTGGGTGCCTTGCGCGATGATCCGGCCTTCGTTAATGATAACGATCCGGTCGGCAATGGCCTCGACCTCTGAAAGAATATGCGTAGAAAAAATAATCGTTTTCTTTTTTGCGAGCTCGCGAATCAATTTGCGGATCCCGATGATTTGAAGCGGATCCAGACCGGAAGTCGGCTCGTCCAAGATCAGGACTTCCGGGTCATGGATCAGCGCCTGAGCAAGGCCGACGCGCTGCCGGAAGCCTTTTGAGATTTCAGAAAGCGTATGCTTCCATATGAAGGAAAGGTCGCAGGCCTCTTTCACCCAATCAAGCCTTTCACGCAGCTTCGCACCCTCAAGGCCCCGCGCCGCACCTACAAAGCCGAGATACTCGTCTACCTGCATGTCGGTATAAAGAGGGGCTGTCTCGGGGAGATAGCCCGTTTTCCTGCGTACATCGTGGGGGTTTTCGATAATGTCCGCGCCGCCGACTACAGCTGTGCCGGAAGAAGGGTAAAGGTAGGTGGTCAGCAGCCTCATGGCCGTAGTCTTACCCGCGCCATTGGGGCCGAGCAGGCCCAGGATTTCGTTTTCCTTCGCCTGGAAGGAAACGCCCTGAAGGGCCTTGAAGCTCCCGTACTGCATGCTGAGAGAACGGACGTCGATCATAAGGTTTATTTTCGACAGAACTTCCGTTTTTTTGAGTGCTGCTTACCGCCTGCGGTCGCCAAAAATACGCAGAAGGACCAGAAACATATTGATGAAATCGAGGTACAGCTGGAGCGCGCCGAAGATGGCCATCTGGCCGGGCACGGTGGCGCCGCTCTGGTGAATCAGCTTCAGCTTCTGGGTGTCATAGACGGTGAGCCCGATGAAGACCGCGACGCCGGCGTAGCTGACAATCCAGTAGAGGGCCGGTGATTTTAAAAAAATGTTCACCACGCTTGCCACCAGCACTCCGATCAAACCCATCATCAGAAAGCCGCGGGTCGAAGAAAGGTCGGTTTTGGTAGTCCAGCCGTAGAGACTGACACCCGCAAAAGTCGCGGCCGAAATAAAGAA
>CAZMMY010000137.1:0-5581 GCA_964567495.1 uncultured bacterium | reverse complement strand
ACTCAAAAATGTGCGCGAAGATATTCTGCAGCGCAAATATGACCGCATAGGAAAAAAAGAAAGCATCGGTAGCAGGTCCGGCGCCTAGAAAAAACGCGATCAGGAAAGGCACGAGCACGCCGCCCGCCCTTCCCATCAAAACAAAAAGCATAGTTGAGATAAAAGGTTTTTTTTCTGTCATTTTACTGAAACGATTTTGAGCGGCCCGAATTCTGCCTCGGGGCCTTCCCCCCCGGCAGCGGCCTTATTCGGCTGGGCGATGGCCAGCCAGCAGATGCCGCCCGAACTCCGGATTGTAAAAGAATAAAGGCCCCATTTTTCACTGTCAACGTAGGCCGAGCCCGCTTCCCGCGTCCTGCCGCCTTCATTCAGTGAAAACCGGACATAAGCATAGATCCCTTCATGGGCCGTACTTTTCATGGGTATTTTAATTTCAGACGTTCCCGGGAGCAGGTTGACCCAGACTCCCATGTCGCCGCTTTTTTCCACCGGCTGGGCCGACGAACGTTTCTGGATTTGACTGATTTTAACGTTAGCTTCCTGATTAAGCGGGTCCAGCTGCTTGAGCAGGACCAGGTCCCTGATATCGGGGTTCTCTTCTTTGGCCGCTGCACTCAGCAGCTCAAGCGCTTTTTCCTTCTGCCCAAGCTGAGCGTAACTCGCGGCACGCCAGCGAACGGTACGGGAATAAGTCTCTTTGTCCGCTTCAAGTCTCTCCAGGGCCTCGCGCCATTTTCCAGCCCGATAAGCCCACAGGCCTTTGATGTAGTCATCGTCTGTCTCGCGAACCACCTGCCCTATTGCCGCGAGGGCGGGCACATGCTCCTCTTCCTGCTCCAGGATTTCCAGCAGCCACTGCCTCTCCTGGTCCGCAGAATAAAGATGCTTTCCCTGCCTGGCCCGCAGCATGCCTGACTTAGCCGACGCAGGGCCCTGATCCATCCACCAGGATCTCTGAAAGGCTTCGAAAGCTTCCCGCTTTTTGCCTTTTCCGAGCAGCCTTTCAGCCCTGGCAAGTTCCTGCGAGTAAGCAGCTTCCCGCAGTTTTAAAAATTCGGGATTGATCTGGTTCCGGTGCTGCCAGAGGCCGCTTTTTTCCACGAAGCCGAGAAGCGTCCAATAGGCCGCATAGTCTTTGGGTGTAATCTGAATAAGCAGGTCGAAGTCTCGGGTTCGTTTCCACAGAAATTCAATCGCCGGCACAAGAAACCTGGAGCGCTGCCCTTCGTAATGAAGCGAAAGGGCCGAACGCAGCCTTTCAACGGTCCTGCCCTTTTCAACCGGCCCAAGGAACTGGGGGCGGTTCAGCAGATGGACCGAAGTCACGAAGGAAATCCAGGCGCTTCCGGGCTCAAGGTTCAGGGCTTCATTAAAATAGTTTTTGATCTGCCCCCATTTTTCCGGTGTCATGGTTTCGCCGGACAGGCGCGTCAGGGCGATCTTAGAAAGCGCCAGATAAAGCCAGGCGCGCCCATACCAGGGTTTTTCCCGGGTAACCCGGGCGAAGCTGTCCTCCGCGGCCTCGAGCCATTTCAGATTTTTATTTTTCTTTCCCATCGCGAGGGCGGCCTGGCCGTACTGCAGCCGCAGCTGTGAGTTCCACGGCGCGATCATAAGCGCTTTTTCGGCGCTGCCCGCCGCTCTCTGAAAATCCTGGTATTGAAGCGCGCGCATAGCCGCGTACTCGCCTGTCCCGGCAAGCGCTTTCTGCCCGGCAAGGGCAAGCAGGATCAGCGCGAAGGCCTGGACGATGCGCCTCCATTGAGGTTTTGAATTTTCCCTGGCCGGCTCGCGGACGGAATAACCGTGCAAGGCGGACAAAAGCACGAAAAACCAGAAAGCGTGCGAAGCCATGGTCCAGTTAAAATCAGCCAGCCCGTGAATCAAAAACGAAAGCAGACCGCAAAAAATCCCCCAGACGAGCGGAAATGTTTTTTCGTCTTTCGCGGCCGCTAAAAAAGACCGGAAGATAAAAAACACCAGCGAAGAAACCCAGATAATGAAAACAGGAAGGCCAAGTTCCGCGGCCAGCTCCAGGAAGTCACTGTGCGCGTGGTTCCAGCCCATCAGAAGCTCGGGCGACTGATAGCGCGGGAACACCCACTCATACGTTCCAAGGCCGCTTCCCTGCCAGAAATAATCCATGATCATGCGCAGCGTGTCGCGCCATGCGATATTGCGGCCGCCCCACGATTGTTCCCAAAAAGCGCCGTCTGAGAAGCGGGATGTGATTTCATGTCGCCCAAGGACAAAAGCCGCGGCGCCGGCCGCTGCCACAAGAATTATAAAAACCGGCATTGAACGGATGCCCTTACGAAAAAAAAGAAAAACACAAGACACGAACGCTGAAATCACGAAGGAAATCAGGCCCATCCTCGAACCGGTTTTAACCAGGACGGTGAGTGTTACAAGCAGGCCCGCCAGCGCCAGAAAAAAAGCCGGCTTCTGCCGGCCCCGCATACTTTGGAGAAGATATCCCAGCTGGATACCAAGAGCCATTTCCAGAAGTCCCGCAAGATGATTGCGATTAATAAAAGTGCCGGTAGCAAACCCAAAGTGGGCCTCCTGGACCCTCCAGAGCACTCTAGAATGCCCTCCCAGGGTCTGAAACAGCCCATAAAAGGCCTCCAGCAAGGCCACCCCTATGACGGCCCAAAACAGGCTCTTCCTCGATTCCAAGGGCATTTTCTGCACAAGTAGGAAAGCTACGGCGCAAGCCAACCACTTCAAGAGTTCCCGGCGGGTTACGACCATATCCGGTGAAAAAAACAAAGCCTGGGCCGCGATCAAAATAAAGACCGCGGCGACTGAAGCTTTGAAATAAAACGGTAGAGTCTGGGCCGCATCGAGAGCGCCAGGATTCAGAAAAAAAAGGAGGAACAGGACCCCGCAGAAAAACATCGAGGACCAGTCGTGCACGGAGCCGAAAAGGAGGGGCGATAAAACCAGCGTAAAAAGGAGGCCCGTTTGAAGGATTTTCAAACCGGCAGTCTTCATTTTTTTACTTCGGCGTCTCCGTACCCGTAATAATAATACTGCTGGTAATAATAATCCTTCTGCTTGACGCTGACCTGGTTAATGACAACGCCCATGACCTGAGACGCATAATCGCGGAAGCGGCGCTTCAGGTCATGCAGGTGGCGCTTATCAGTCGACTGGTAACGCGCCACCACAACCATGGCGGAGGCATATTCGCTGATGACGTTCACGTCGGCAACGGCCAGATAAGGCGGGCTGTCCATGAGGATGATGTCGTATTCCTGCCGCAGCTTTTTCAGCATCTCACGCATAGCGCGCGTCCCAAGGATTTCAGTCGGATGATGCGACGGCGTGCCCGCTGGAAGGAAATCCATGCCCATATCCAGCGGGTTGGAAACTACGGTTTCCTTAAAAGAGATTTGCCCTTCGAGAATGTCGGTCAGGCCGGGCTGCGCAGGGGTTTCGAAAATTTTATGAAGTCGGGGTTTGCGCAGGTCCGCGTCGATAATCAGGACCTTCAGATGGTTCTGATGAAATGCCGCAGCCAGATTGACCGCAATCGTGCTCTTTCCTTCCTCGGGGTTGGGGCTGGTGATAAGAATCGTGCGAGCGCCTTCGACCGCGCGGAGCCGGAACAAAAGCGCCGTCCTGAGCGCGCGGATGGATTCTGCGGCCGGCGAATGCTGGGACTTCGAAATAAAAATTCTTCCCTGCCCTTTTTTTCCGCCGGACGCGGAGGGAATAATGCCCAGCAGTTCCAGGCCCAATCCGACTTCGATATCCTCCGGAATCTTGATCGATGAATCCAGATATTCCAGGAAAAATGCAAGAGAAACGCCGCCCACAACGCCGAGAAAGAGAGCCGTCAGAATATTCAGAAACGGCTTGGGTCTGTACGGCTGGAGCGGAGCGCTGGCCTTGTCCACAAACATGATGTTGCTGGCCTGTGTCTGAGCTTCAGTATTGGTCTGTTCCAGGCGCGCCAGAAGCGATTTGTAAACCTGTCTCGCGCTTTCGGCCTCACGCTCAAGCTCGCCATAATCTATGGCCACACGGGAATAGCCGAGCGTTTTCTTTTCTTCCTCGTCGATCTTGTTCTGCAGGCCTTCGATCTGCGATGAAATATGGATCATTTTAGGATGCGCGGGCAGATACCGTTTGGCGAGTTTTGACTGCTCCGCCTGGATTTTGACAAGCTCAAGCTTGGCATCTTTCAGAAACTGGTCTTTTTCGCGAATGTCAGGAATGTTGATCAGGTTTTTCTCTTCTTTATAATCGAAAAGCCTGCGCTCTGCGGCGGCGACGCGAGTCTTAAGCTCGGCAAGCTGAGCCGAAATCAGGTCGTTTGCGGTCTTGGAAATCTGAAAGCGGTCCTGGATATTCCTGCGGATGAAAAGTTCAATCAGGCGGTTGGCGATATGCGCTGCGCGCGCAGGATCGGGATGGATGATGCCGACTTCAACGAGGCGGGAATTACGAACAGGTTCCACACGCAGAACGGCTTTGATGAAAACGTCTTCCGGTGCAGGCTCTTTCAGGAAATCCTTTATCCATGCAGGAACGAATGGCTGGCCTTTTAATCTGGCGCGGGTTTTCCCCTTGATCATGCCGGCGAAATACGGGTCCTGAAGCAGCTTTTCTTCCTCGATCAGTTCAAGGGCCAGGCTCCTGCTTTTCAGCATCTGGTGCTGGGTCTGGTAATAATCTGTGCTTGACGCATCGAGAGACATAACCTCTTTGAAATCGACAACGTTCGGGTTTTCGCGCTCGATCAGAATCGTAGCAGAGGCCTTATACAGCACGGCTTCGTAGTAGGTGTAGACGAAAGAAGCGACCAGAAGAAAGATGGAAAAAAAGACGATGACCGTGCGCCTCTTGCGCAGGATATAGAGATAATCGCGAAGATGAATTTCGGAATGCCCGCTCAGGTTCATTTAAAAAAAACTCCTGGGCACGATGACGCGGTCGTTGGCCTCCAGATCCTTGTCTTCGGAGGCTTCTCCCTTTTTGGTGATGCGGCCAATGTCGACCTCAAAGGTTACTTCCTGGCCGTCCTGCTGCTGGCGTACGATTTTGACCTTGGCAGGATTCGCAACTTCCGTAAAGCCGCCCGCCAACGTAATGGCCTCAAAGACCGTCATACGGCCGAAAAGCGGGAACGAGCCGGGCTTTTTAACTTCTCCGAAAACGTAGATATCACTGAATTCCTTGACGAAAACCGTGACCTGAGGGTCCACCAGATATTTCGCAGCCAGCAGCTTTTTGATTTCTTTTTCAAGCCCGCTGACGGTCAAACCGGCTGCTTTGATAGCGCCGATGAGCGGGAAAGAAATGAAACCGTCCGTAAGGACGCGAACTTCCTTGGTCAGGTCTTTTTCATCGTAAACTTCAATCTGAAGAAGGTCGCCCACCCCTATGCGGTAGTTCTGGTTCTGGCCGGGCGACGCGGCTTCCTCTTCCGCGCGGGCAGAATACGGCAGGGAAAGAAAAAAAGCGGCAAAAAGCAGGGCAAGAAGGCCTTTATTCATATCAGTTAATTATCGGCGAAACCGGTTAAAACTAATATGCTAATTTCGAAGCCAGGTAAAGGACGTGGGAAACG
>CAZMMY010000136.1:0-5639 GCA_964567495.1 uncultured bacterium | reverse complement strand
GTCTCGCCAGCTCGTAGAACCAGGTTCAAGCGTTCCGAGTTTAGAAGCGCCTATCATGACAGGCTGAGGCAGCTGTTCCTCAGCCGCAGCGGCCCTGCCCGCAGCGGTCCGGTCGCCGCTGGTGACTTCCCTGCGGGCGACCCAGGTCGCAAAAGCCCTGGGTGCGCGCGCCTTCAGGGCGGAATAAATCAAAGACGGGTTTTCTTCAAGAGCCGGCCGTATCTCCGCGAACTCTGCCGCGGTCATAACAAAAGTAAATGTCGAGTCGTTGCTGCGGCCTTGGTTATCCGTCCCGTCGACGCTGAGAACAAGAGCTACTTTTCCTCCTTCGATCTTGAACGCCATCATGCGGACAGGATTCTGCTGGCGCCAGAAGCGTGCAACAGCCTTCACTGACCTTCCAAGAAGATCGCCTACCTGCTCCGTTTCCCAGCGGAACCCGCTAGGAAGGTTCTGACTCAGAGACTGCCAGCCGAAGCCGGTGTTCGCGGTTTCCGTCCCGAGCTCGCGGCTATCGGCCTTGTCATCATATTTTGACGGGACTTCTTTCGCGGTCGTAACGGCCCCTTCAAAGCCAACGGTAGCTCCTGTCAGGATCCCGAGAGCGCTGACAGCCAGCTGGGCACGCTGCACACGGCTGCCCGTGGCGGCCTTTTTCCGTGAGCCTTCGGCTTCCTGGATCTGGCGGTCAAGATCGGCAATTTCTCCGTCAATCGCGGCCGTATCAATTATTTCCGCAGTTTCCTGGCCGGCAATCCTGGCCTCAAGCTCCTGGATCCTGTCGTTGCCAAGCCGCTTGTTCATTTGGTCGAGTTTACCGCGGGCCGTATCGACAGCATCCTGCAGTGCGCGTTCTTCCTCTTTAAGCTGGTCAAGCCTGGCCTGGATATCCTGCTGCGTGTCCGCACCTTCAAGGGCGGCGTCTTCCCGTTCAAGGCGCTCCTTGCGGTCATTCAGTTCGCGGCGTTTTTCTTCCAGGGCGAGGTTTTCAGGCGCAGCGGTCTCACCCGTCTCAACAACGGGAGCTTCAGTGTCAGCCTTGAGCTCGGAAGCTCCTTCTGCTTCGACTGCGGGTTTCTCTTCCGCCAGCGCGGCTTTCTTCGCCATTTCATCGCGGTGCTGGCGGGCCTGCTCGCTCACCTCGCCATGCGTGCTTTTCACCTGATCGAACCGTTCGTTTGCCTGGCGCAGGGCTTCTTCCGTCTGCTGGATGCGGGTTTGAACGGAAGCCTGAGCCGCGGGCGCAGCCGCAGGGATGCGGACGGCCGTAATGCCGATATCGTCCGGTTTTCTGCCTTTATAAGAATGCTTCACCGCCTCATCGCGAAGCGCGCGGGCCAGTTCGACAGGGTCAGAGCTCCTCGCGTCTTCAAGGATGTCGTTAAGCGTAACCTCGCCAGGAGCCGGGCTCTTGCGGCCGCCTGCAATGTTATCAATCACGCCGTCGGAGAACGAAACCACGATATCGCCTTCAAACAGCTCTATTTCGGTCGTGCCGTCGGCCAGCGCCATGCGGTGCGTCTTTTCAAATTTTTCGGCGTCGGCAATGTTGCCACCAAGCGCGTGATAGAGCCTGCCGTCCGGCAGTGTGTGGTCAACCGTGATCTGTACAACTTCGCCGTTCGCCCGGCGGATATAAGTACGGCTGTCGCCTACGTGATACCCCATAAGGAAGCGGCGGTTCGTACCGGGCTGGGTCCAGACGGCCCACAGTTCCTGGGTCGCGCCCATGCCCCGGCGAGACTTGTTCCGCTGAACGTTACGGAGAATTTCGTCATGCCCCTCAATGAATGCATCCCGAAGAACCGCACCGGCGTCCGCGGCCGTACCCGATTTATTAACCGCAGCAGCGACGCGCTTGGAGGCAGATGTGTTGACTGCGATTTCGCTCGCGACTTCCCCGGCGGCGTGTCCGCCCATGCCATCGGCCGTGGAGCTTACAATCGCATCACCGCTGGTCGTAAAGCCCAGAGAATCCTCAACCGTCTTTGAGCCGGGCTGAACCATCGGAACGCCATTCGCGTCCATATGTTCGGTGTTGGTGGTCCAGATTTCGGTCGCGACATCCGCGGTGGTGACTTTGCTGGAACCGACCTTCCTGGACTTTTCATTCTCGAGCTTCCGCCGGGCTTCATCGCTGCGTTTTTCGGCCAGGCGGGCCTGGGTAGCGAAAGCGCGTGCGCGGAATTCAGAGTCGTCAGCCTCTTTGTTCCGGCCGGCTTCGCGCAGTCTGACAGCTTCGGCCGCGTTTTCATCGGCAAGGTCCTGATAGTCCTGGGCGTCCTGGTTATTTTCCAGGATCAGGTTATTAAGCCTCTGGACGCGCACCGTCTCCGCTTCCGCAGCCTCACGCTCTTCACGCTTCAGCTCGTCGAGCTGTCTGTTCAGGCCTTCGATCTCCTGGCGCAGGAGCACCATGGCATTGGCAGCTTCCTGGACCTGCACGTTCAGTTCATCCAGCCGGGTTTCGTCACCGGTCTTGGGGGCGGAAGTCTTCTTGCCGGCAGTTTCGGCGGCAGGCTTTTTGGTGTCGGTTTCGGCTGAACGCTTGGCGTCTTCCGCGGCCTGATTTTCAAGACGGACCCGTTCCGTCACTTCAGCGATACTGGCATCGACGGCTTCCAGCCTGCGCTGTTTTTCCGCGCGCTGCTGTTTATCCCGTTCAGCGTTTCTGTTCTGGACTTCCGCCTGGTTCCGCTGCTCAATGTGATCGTTCTGGGCGCGGCGGTGTTTCGCCTCATCCGCCTGCAAGTTGCCGGCGTTAGTGTTATTTTCACGGCGGCGGCGTTCCAGGTCGACCCTCTTTTGCGCGTGCTTATCGGACAGGCTCCGGTGCTCGCGGCGTTTTGTCTGGGCAAGCTGCCAAGCCGTGAAAGCGCGGGCGTGCTCTACGGCCGGGATGCGGAGCTTGAGCGCAACCGCGTTAATCATACCCTCGAGCACAGACCGCTCGAACATGTTGAAACGCGCGTCATTGCTCATCGCGTCGAGAATATTGGCCTGGCTCATGCTGGCCAGCGAGGCCGCGATCACAAACTGAACAAAGCCAGGCGTCCTTTCGGCATTGGCCACGCGCTGTTCAAGGCTTTCAACCGGCGCAGCCTGGGCGGCGGCGCCTTCCACCATGACTTCGAAGCCCGTGCCGCTGGCGTCGTCTTCTTTAGAGAACGCGTCTGCTTCGCCGCGCACCATGACTGCTTCCGCACTCTGGATAAGGACTTCGAGAATCTTCTCGACAGGCGCGCTCTGATTTTCAAGAAGGACCTGCTCCAGCTGGCTCACGCCCGCCTCGTTCTTCCTGGCCAGATTGTCCGTAATACCGTCGGTCAGCGCGATGATTTTGTCGCCATTTTCCAGCTTCGTAGTGACAATGCTGTGCGGAAGAACCTTCGCCCGTCTGTCGCCAATGAGGTTTTTAGCGTTCGTATTCAGCTTTGTCACGATGTACTCTTCAGTGCACGAGATGGGCAGGTTATCGTCACCTGTAAAACCCGGAAGATAAACAGCCGGTTTGCCGGCCGGAGTGAAATGGAAGCCGTCCCGCGGCGTGTAATCGGCGTCGTTCTTGTGCAGCTCGTGATACTCGGCGGCCGATTCCAGACGTTCAAGATATACCTGTCCATCAGAGTCGTCCTTGGTGACCTTGATGACCTTTCCTTTTCTCAGGATGAAAAGCGCGGTATCACCCATGTTCGCCGTGATCAGTTGCCCCTTGTGCACGACCGCGATGGTAAGCGCGGTTTTCGCGCCGCTCAGCTTCTGATCAATCATGGCCGCATTCGCTTCGGTGATCAGCTGCGCAAGCAGCTTCTCAACATCTTCTGTCGTCATATCTTCTTTCAGCCTGTTGCCAAGCTCCCTAGAGATGAAACCCGATACGAATTTGGAAGCCTCCGAACCGAACCTGCCGCTGCCCATGCCGTCAAGAGTAAGAGTAAACCGTTTCTGCGGGTCGACATAAACCCGGTCGTCCTTGTTGTTTCCCCTCATCCTCTCGCTCATGTTAACCACTTTGGCCGCGGCGGTTTCCGCACTTGCAAGCGACTCATTCGCCGCTTTTTCGCTGAGCACGGATTCTTCGGCCAGCCTGTTGGCTTCCCGCTCGAATCCCGCGGCATTCTGATCGGCCAGAAGGACCTGCTGCAATTCGCCCGGAAGCTCGCCTTCTTCGCGGGTCAGCTGTTCGTTTTCGCGTTCAAGCTGCGCCCTGCGGCTTTCCAGCTGCCGCTTCTGTTCATCAAGAGCTTCCTGCTGCCCGTCCAGCCATTCCATGCCGACCTCTACCAGGCCGGGCGCCGCAAGCTCGAGCCTGAGGGCTTCGGCTTCCGCTTTTAACGTTTCAAGTTCCTGTTCGAGCGGGCTCAGTACAACAGCCGGAGCCACGGAAAGCTCACGCTCACCGAGCGAACGGGCCAGCTTGTTGACTTCCTCAGCTTCCGCATCAAGCTCTTTTTCTTTTTCCTCGATGCTGCGGCGTTCGCCGGCCAGGATATTTTCTTCCTCTTCAATGGCCTCGAGCTCGATTTCAGCGTTCTCGGCTTCAAGATTTTCCTGCTCGAGAATCGTCAGGCGCCGGGTCACTTCACGCAGTCCGGCGGAAGCATCCGCCGCGCGGGTACGGGCGGCCTTGAGCGTCCGCAGGATCACGGTTCCCTCCTCGGCAGACTGGGCAATGGCCGGCTCAACAGTCTCATCGACCGGGAAGCCTACCTTACTGGCTTCCAGCAGATCGATCTGGTCTTCAACTCGCGAAGAATGATGCTGGCCGCAACGGCTCTCTCTCTCTCGGCGCGGGTCGGCGCTGTGCGCGAAAGGGTGTCAGCGGTGTTTTTTCTATCCCGCAGGTCTTCAAGCCGCTCATTCAGCGGCTGGATCTGTTTGTCGACACTCTCACGGACACCCGCATTTATAAGGTTATTCTCCCTTTTCTCCATCAGTTTCCGGCGCGCCACCGTGTACTGGTAGTGGGCTTCTTCAGCCTGGCGGAGCTTGGCCTGCGCATCGGCATTCTCTTCAACCGCTTCATCTCTCTCGCTGCGGGCAGCTTCAAGATTTTCCGCGGCCTCGCGGCGGTTTCTCAGGGCGCCTTCGGCATTTTCGCGCCGGCGGGCCAGCTCTTCCTGCTTCGCATCGGCGACAAGCTTGCGGTCTTCGAGCTGGCTGCGGCCTTCTTCAACCTTGTCGCGGCCGCGGAGATAACGGGTGGAATCGCTGACAGGCGCGCCTTCTTCGACGGCCTCGCCGGTCAGGCCCACTTCCGCAGTCGTGTCTTCGGCGACGAGGCGGGCGTGGAACATGTATTCAATCTGCTTATCGGAGCCGGCCTCATAAGAGGCAAGGCTGCGCACCAAATTCGCGCGCATTTCACGGAGCGCGTCGATGTCGAGGTTCTTGTAGCGGGTCTGCATGCGGGCCGCCAGCTCGCGGGCCATATCGGTATCGCTTTCCAGCAGGAGGATCATCTCGCGCAGGTACGCAATCGCGGCGCGGACTTCTCCGATATTGCTGCGGTTGACCTGGACCTGCATCCAGCCGAGCTTCAGGCCGAAAATCGTCAGGATGAACTGATAAAAGCTCCACAGGTCTTCAAGTATCTTGTCCTGGTCGCGGGCCCTCATCTGCGGGCCGGGCAGCGGGCT
>CAZMMY010000135.1:0-5687 GCA_964567495.1 uncultured bacterium | reverse complement strand
GGACACCAGCTTCGGTGATTTCATTGAAGACAAGTCCGCTGTTTCTCCGGCAAACGCTACGGCGTACACCATGCTGAAGGAACAAATGGATGAAGTTTTGATGACTTTGACCGAAAGAGAAGAAAAAGTCCTGCGCCTGCGTTTCGGCATTGGTGACGGTTATCCCCGCACCCTTGAAGAAGTCGGCCAGATCTTTAATGTGACCCGCGAACGTGTCCGTCAGATTGAGGCGAAGGCGCTGCGCAAATTGCGCCACCCGACGCGCTCGCGGAAGCTCAAGAACTTCCTGGACCTTAAACTTAGCGACATCTGAGCCGCCCATGGCTGAAACCCCGAAAAAGCGTGTCCTGGTCATCGACGATGAGCGGGACATTTGCGAGATCCTGAAGGTCAAACTTCAGAATCTGGGGTTTGACGTGCTCTTTGCCCACGACGGGAGCGAAGGGTTGAAGAAAGTCCTCGAAGGCAAACCTGACTGTATCCTCCTCGATATCCGCATGTCCCCGGGCGAAGACGGACTTACCTTTCTCAGAAAGCTCCGCTCTTACCGGGACGAAGAAGACTCTGCCGTTCAGGGCCGGGTCCGGCGCACCCCGGTCATTATATTAACTGCGGCCAGCGCCCAGATGCAGCCTCTGTTCCAGCAGGAAGGCATCAACGGGTATGTCGAAAAGCCTTTTGACGCCGAAGTCCTGAAGAATCTCCTCCTCAAAGCAATAGCCTAGTTTTCTGGGCAATCTTCCCGTGGGCCTGTAGCTCAGCCTGGTTAGAGCAGGGGACTCATAATCCCTTGGTCCTTGGTTCAAATCCAAGCGGGCCCACTTTTACCCGCTTCGTCCCATAAAATAAGGTTAATGACGGCCGCCTGCGGCCGAAATAAGTACTAGAAATGAAAAACGGAGAAGCCACATATTTGTTTTCTGCGCGACAAATATGTCTAAAGGTGTAACGCAAGTGACCCGATATTTTCAGATGGTCTCACTGACGCTCAAAGTAAAGCGAATGTAAAAAAATTGGTTTACACTTGGCATAAGATTTGTTTAGAATCACCCAAGTTATAAAAATTTTCATGCAGCATAACTAAAAAGAAATAAATGGAGGAAATATGAAAAAGCTGATGGCTGTACTGATGGGACTGATGCTTTCCGTGTCCTTTTCAGTCACGACACCCGCTTTAGCGGATGAGAATGAGGTCGTGGCCCTCAAAAATAACGTTAATGATCTGACTGACAAGGTCTCTGACCTTCAGCGGCAGCTCCAGTCCCTGGCCAACCGGCCTGCGGAAACGGCGCCTGCCGGCGGCTATGTCGCTACCCCCGGTGAAACCGGCGGCGGCCTCATCCATACCGTTCAGGATATCAACATGAGCGGTTACGCTGACGTTCAGTTCAACCAGAACCTCAGCCGTCAGTCCCAGAACCCTGCTATTACTGCCGGTTCTCCGGGCAATCCTCTGAGGGCGTTCGATTCCAATATGAATACCTTCAGCATCAACCAGTTCGACCTTACTTTCTATAAAAACCCGAATCCTGAAGGCGGTGTTGGTTTCAACCTCGACCTTCTGTTCGGTGAAGACGCCCGCGTGATCAATGCGGTCAGCACTGGCGATGCCGCCGACTATGTGACGCCTCTGCAGGCTTACATTGATGTGGTTATGCCGCTTAACTTCCTCGAAGGAAATGAAATCCTCGATGATACCATCGATATCAAGGTCGGTCGTTTTGTCACGCTCGCCGGCTTTGAAGTCGTCCGCGCTCCGGACAACTGGAACATTTCCCGCAGCTTTACCTTCAACCTTGCGGAACCTCTGACCCACACCGGCGCCCGTGCCACCTACAAGCTTTTCAACGATAAGGTGACCACGTACTTAGGCGTTAACAACGGCTGGGACAATGTGATCGACAACAACCAGTTCAAGACTCTTGAAATGGGCTTCTCGATCAACCCGCTTGAAGGCGTCAGCTGGACTACCGTTATGTATGTTGGTCCTGAAAACAACTCTACCAGCGGCCACAAGCGTTACCTCGTTTCCAACGTGCTTGGCTGGGATGCAACCGACAAGCTCTCGTTCCGCGCCGTGTTTGATTTCGGCCATGAGAACCGCGTTCAGGATCTTTTCAACGCGAACTCCGGAACCTTCGATACGCAGCAGCGCGCTCAGTGGTGGTCCTGGACCGGCTATGCCCGTTACCAGCTCACTGAAAAGTGGGGCGCGGTGTACCGTCTCGAATTCTTCCGCGATGCGGATTACTTCCGCACTCAGGCAGCCAATGGCGGCCAGGCCGGCTCTTCTGATAGCCTGTGGGCGATGACCTTCGGCACGGACTACAAGATATACGACGGTCTTACCGGCCGCCTCGAATATCGCCTGGACCGTTCCGACGATCGCGATCCGTTCAATGCTCAGGCCAATCAGTCCACGATCGGCGCTCAGCTGATTTACAACTTCGCGTAATAAAGCTTCGCAAGGCCCCGGTTTATGGCGACATAAACCGGGGCTTTTTTTTCTTAATCTCTTGGGGTAGAATGAGGCCATGAAAAACTTTCTTCGGGGAGCGGTTTTAATCGTTCTGCTGGTTGCTGTCAGCGGCTGCATCTTCAAAGGCCGCCATACGGAAGAAGACTTTTATTTCGGCAGCTATTCAGAAGCCGAGGCCCTGTTCAAGCAGAAGAAGTATCCGCAGGCGCTGCAGCGCTACCAGGCCTATGTGGACGAGAACCCTGAAGGCAACCTCGCCGTGATCGCGCGTTATTATATGGCCAAATGCTATGTCGCCATGGGCAAGCCGGAAGAGGCGAAGCCGATCTTCGAAAAGATCCAGCAGCAGCACCCCGAATTGCCTTGGGCCAATTTTTCTGAAGCCCAGCTCAAAGAGCTGAGCGCGTCGCCGGCCCCCTCCAAGTAACTTTCGCATTCGTTCTTTGAAAGAGTCTTCCTGACTGCCGCTCTGCCGCGAGGCGGGGAGGAAAGTCCGGGCTTCGCAGGGCAGCGTAATGGGTAATACCCTTCATCCGGAATGCGCCGGCAACGGCGTTTTTTGGATCGGATAAGAGCCACAGAGACGAGTCCGCAACCAGGTAACACCTGGAAGCGGGGTGAAACGCGGCAATCTCTACGCGAAGAAAGGCCAAATAGGGCAGAATCCGCAAGGTGAGGCGGCCCGCCTCTTGGACCGTAAGGTTCAGTTCTGCCGGGTAGGCCGACAGAAACGGGGAGTGATTCCCGTTCAAGATAGATGGCGGTCACGGCATTTGGAGCGATTCAAATGCTTTACAGAACCCGGCTTACGGAAGACTCTTTCAAAGAACATTTTCATTCTTGACTCGAAAGCCCCTCCCGGCTACAATTCTCATAACTTCAACCTTTTAAGCGGGTGCTGAGACACCCGTAAAGGAAGTTATGAAACGCCATACCTACAATAGAAGTTACGCGCTTGCTCCCATCACCGGGAGCATTTTTTTTGCCTATTTCCGATCCTCTTCCCCCGAGGTTTCCCTATGAAAGAGAAGCTGATTCTCGACAAGGACGGGGTCCAGCGCGCCATTATCCGCATCGCGCACGAAATCCTCGAGCGCAACCACGGCACGGAGAACCTGATGCTGGTCGGTATCCGCACCCGCGGCGTGTTTCTGGCTGAACGGCTCCAGAAAGAAATCCAGAAGATCGAAAAAACCGACGTGCCTATGGGCATGCTCGACATTACTTTTTATCGCGATGACCTTCAGAAGCTGAAAATGCCCGAGATCCGCGAGACGCGGCTCCCGGGCGACATTACAGGCAAGGTCGTGGTGCTTGTCGACGATGTGCTGTTCAGCGGCCGCACGATCAGAGCCGCGCTGGACGCCCTGATCGATTTCGGCCGCCCGCGCGCCATTCAGCTGGCTGTGCTGGTCGACCGCGGCCACCGCGAGCTTCCGATCAAGGCCGACTATATCGGCAAAAACATTCCGACTTCACTTGAAGAAAAAGTCATTCTTCGCCTGGCCGAGAAAGACGGCAAAGACGAGGCTGTGGTTGCAGGCGAGAAGGAGCGCTCATGAGCGAAGTCATCTGGAGCCGCAAGGACCTGCTGGGTCTGCGCGACCTTTCCAAGGAAGAGATCGAGCTGATCCTTCAGACAGCCAAGTCCTTCCAGGAGATTTCGCTGCGGTCGGTCAAGAAAGTTCCGGCGCTGCGCGGCCGCACGGTGGCCAACCTCTTCTTCGAGCCCAGCACCCGTACCCGCATTTCGTTCGAGCTGGCGGAAAAGCGCCTGAGCGCGGACACCATCAACATCGCGACCGCGACTTCGAGCGTCGTCAAATGCGAGACGCTCATTGATACCGCGCACAACATCGAAGCTCTGAAAGTGAACGTGGTCGTGATGCGCCATCCTTCTTCCGGAGCGCCGCACCGCCTGGCCAAACACCTGAAAGCCAGTGTGATCAATGCAGGAGACGGTATCAACGAACATCCGACCCAGGCGCTGATCGACATGTTTACGATCATGGAGAAGAAGCGCAAGATCAAGGGCGTGAAAGTCACCTTTGTCGGGGACATCCTGCACAGCCGGGTGGCCCGTTCCAACATCTGGGGTCTGACCAAGCTGGGCGCGGAAGTTACGATCTGCGGCCCCCGGACCCTCCTGCCCACGGACGTTGAAAAGCTGGGGGTGAAAGTCACCACTAACCTCGAAGAAGCCGTGCAGAACGCAGATATCATTAATTTGCTGCGTATTCAGCTCGAAAGACAGAAAGACGCCTATTTCCCGAGCATTCGTGAATACGCCACTGCCTATCAAATTAATAAAAAGATGCTGGCCAAGGCCAAACCGGATGTTTTGATCATGCACCCGGGCCCCGTTAACCGCGGCATCGAAATTACCAGCGAAGTTGTCGACGGTCCGGCCTCCGTGATTCTGGACCAGGTCACGAATGGCATCGCGGTCCGCATGGCCGTATTGTTCCTCCTGACCGGGTCGTCGCAGGCGGGCATCGCGCAGGAAGGAATAGAATGAACCTTTTGATTCGCAGCGCCCACATTATCGATCCCCGCAACAAGCGCGACGGAGTTTTCGACGTGCTGATCAAGGGCGGAAAAATCTCAGAAATTTCGCAGTCTCTCACTAAAAATGGCGAAGACGTCCTCGAAGCCAAAGGCTTGCATCTTTTCCCCGGCCTGGTCGATCTGCACACCCATTTCCGCGAACCCGGCCAGGAGGGCAAGGAAACGATCCTGACCGGTTCACGCGCCGCGCTGCGCGGCGGTTTCGTGGCTTCTGTTTCCATGCCGAACACTATGCCGCCCTCCGACCACCAGGGAGTGATCGACAACATCGTGCGCAAGGCAAAGGAAGTTCCCTACCATATTTTCCCGGCCGGCACTATCAGCAAGGGCCGCGAAGGCAAAGAGCTTTCAGAAATGGCCGACATGAAAAAAGCCGGTATCCTGGCCGTGACAGACGACGGTGACTAGGTCGCGGACTCGCTTTTAATGCGCCGCGCTCTGGAATACGCCAGCATGCTGGGCCTGATCGTCATGAGCCATGCCGAGGACCGCAGGCTTTCAGCGGGCGGCGTTATGAATGAAAGTATCAGTTCGACCAAGCTGGGCCTGAAGGGGATAACGGCCGCCAGCGAGGATATCGCCGTCGCACGCGACATTGAGCTGGCCCGCCTGACCGGCGCGCACCTTCACATATGCCACC
>CAZMMY010000134.1:0-5726 GCA_964567495.1 uncultured bacterium | reverse complement strand
TTTTTAAGGCTGTCTTCCACAATCTGCTCGAGCTGAAAACGGTTTTTTATGCCGTGCAGGCGCGGGCCGTAAGCCACGTTGTCGAAAATGCTTTTCGGAAACGGGTTGGATTTCTGGAAAACCATCCCGACGATGCGGCGCAGCGCCACCACATTGATGCCCGGATCGTAGATGTTCACGTTGTCGATCTCGACGCTGCCCTCGATGCGGATATCGGGGATAGTGTCGTTCATGCGGTTCAGAGTCCGCAGGAAGGTCGACTTGCCGCAGCCGGAAGGCCCGATCAGCGCTGTGACCGCTTTTTCTCGGATCTGCATGCCGACGCTTTTGAGCGCCTGCGTGCCGCCGTAAAAAACGTTCAGGTTTTCGGCCTGGATCTTGTGTTCGAATATTTCCTGGGGCAGGGCGCCCAGCGATTTTTCACGCGTGTTTTTATTTTCCATGACCTTTACCTTTATCACGAGTTCCTCCCATTAGAGCGAGACCCGCCCCAGGTTTTTTCTGAAAAAGTACCGCAGAATGACCGCGGCCAGATTAAACATGAAAGTCAAAAGAATCAGCACCAGCGTTGTGCCGTACTGCAGCGGAAGGGTCTTTTCCGCGTCCACCGACTGGGTGGCCATGATGAAAATGTGGTATGAAAGCTCCATGAACTGGCTGGCGGGGTTGATCATGGGAATGAACCCGAACAGCTTGGTCACCGGAAGATGAGGCAGGAAGTAAGCGCAGCCCGTAAAAAGAATGGGAGCGGTTTCACCCGCGCCGCGGCTGACTGCCAGGATCGCGCCCGTCAGAATACCGCCGCGGGCCTGGGGCAGGACCACGTGGCGGATCGTCTCCCACTTGGTCGCGCCCAGCGCGAGCGAACCTGCGCGGTGGCTGGCCGGTACGGCAAGCAGCGCTTCTTCGGTCGAAACGATGATGACCGGAAGCACGAGTACGGAAAGTGTGGCTGCAGCCCATAGCATGCAGGGCTGGCCGAAAAGAAGGCCGGTCTGCAGGACTTTGTCCATGTTACGGCCCACAAAAAGAATAAAGAAGCCCACGCCAAAAAGACCGAAGACGATCGAGGGAACGCCGGCCAGGTTGTTGACTGCGGCGCGGATCACGCGCACGATCGGCCCGCTGCCTGCATATTCAACCAGATAGATCGCAGAGCCGATGCCAAGGGGCAGGGCCATCAGGATCATCATGAAGGTCACGGCCAGGGTGCCGAAAATACAGGGCCAGATGCCGCCTTCGGTCATGCCGTTTTTCGGCGCGGCAAACAGAAACTCCGGGGTGATGACATGCGCGCCTTTCGAGATGATCGCAGCCATGATGTAAACGAGGGCGCAAACGGGAACGGCCGCGAAAAAGCGGCTCAGGAATTCCAGCAGCATGTCCACAGCCCGGAATTTGCGGCCGGTCAGGCTGCCGGAACGGAGTGAAGGAACGGAAAGGACCGCGGTGTTCATGCTCCCATCCTCAGTTTTTTGCGCGTTTTGTTCAGGAAATATTCAGCGACGATGTTCAGAAGAAAGGTAAAAGTGAAAAGGACTGCGCCGACCACGAACAGGGCGTAATAGTGTTCATCGCCCTGCGCTACTTCGCCGAGTTCGGCTGCCAGCGTCGCCGTCATGGTGCGGACGCTCGAGAAAATATCGCCTGTAATCAGCGCGGCATTGCCTGTGGCCATGAGCACAATCATGGTCTCGCCCAGCGCGCGGCCGAAACCCAGGATGACCGAGGCGCTGATGCCGGAGACCGCGGCCGGCACCGTGGTCCCCAGGATGGTCTGCCAGCGGCTGGCGCCCAGAGCATAGGAGGCGTCTTTGAGTTCTTTGGGCACTGCTCGCAAGGCATCTTCAGAAAGTGTAATGATCAGCGGCATGGTCGCGATGGCGATCCCGACCGCGCCTACGAAAGCGTTTAGACGGAACTTGGTTTCAAAAAGGTCCTGGATGAACGATGCCGTCAGCGCGAGCATGAGGAAACCCAGCACTACCGATGGTATGCCTGCCAGGAGTTCGATCAGCGGCTTAAGGATTTCGCGCGCGCGCGGTGAAGCGATTTCAGAAAGGTAGATAGCGCAGCCTACGCCGAAAATGGCGGAGATCAAAATGGCGGGAAGCGAAACCAGGAAGCTCCCGCTGATCAGGGGAAGAAGAGAATACTTGGGATCGACATCGGAAACGGGCTGCCAGGTCATGGTGTAAACGTTTTTTTCGTCCCAGGCGTCATAGGCCATTTTACCGACCAGTTCAGCCGGTGAAGCCGTCTGGAAAAAGAAAATCGCTTCCTTGAAAAGAAAAATGAAGATCAGTGCGATGATTACAGTCGAGGAAAGGCCGGCGATAAACAGCAGTTTCTCCATGACCCGTTCACCGAGATGCCGTGAGCGGGAAGTCAGCGCAGCCTGCGTGGAAAACGCGGCTTCCGGGGACTCAAGTCCCCGGAAGGCCGCGTCATGTGAAGAGCCGGAAAAAGTCTTCATCAGCCTTTATCCGGAAGAGGAACGAAGCCTTCGTTGGCTACGTGCTTCTGTCCTTCAGGGCTCGTGATCCAGTCGAGATAAGCCTTGATTTCGCCTTTGGGGCGGACACCTGCGTACATGTACAGGTAACGCCAGACCGGATAGGTTTTGTTCCAGGCGGCTTCAAAATTGACTTTTCCGTCCGCGGTCAGCGGGTTAACGGCCGTGCTCTTGTCGTCCTTCTTGACTGACAGGACTTTCAGGGAGGGCTGGTTGACAAAATAACCCACGCCGCCGTAGCCGATGCTGTTCGGGTCCTTGGTCACGGCATTGGTCACCGCGCTGGTGCCCGGCAGAGTCTGCGCGTCCGCGGCAAAGTCCGCGTTTTTCAGCACAAATTCTTTTACGAACTGATACGTTCCGCTGGAAGATTCGCGGCTGTAGCGCACGATCGCGCCTGCGGTTCCGCCGACTTCGCTCCAGTCGTTGATTTTGCCGGTATAAATGCCCATCAACTGTTTGAGCGTCAGTTCGCTGACCGGGTTGTCCTTATGCACCACAAAGGCCAGACTGTCGATGGCCACGCGGAATTCCTCGGGGTAATAACCCGCGGATTTGGCTTTCTCGATTTCCTTTTCCTTGATGGCGCGGCTGGCGTTGGCCAGATCCGTCGTGCCGTTCATGAGCGCCGCGATGCCGACGCCGGAACCGCCGCCGGTCACCTGGATCGTGGCTTCGGGATTGATCTTCATATATTCTTCGGCCCAGCGCTGGCCAAGCACGACCAGCGTGTCCGAACCTTTCACGGTGATGTTGCGCGCCGCGAACGCAGGGGAAGCCAGCGACAGGGCCGCCGCCAGCACGATCATTTTCTGAAAAATATTCTTCATATAATTTCTCCTTTAAATTTTCGTTAAAACTTCCAAACCAGGTCCATCTGGAAACGGCGCTGCTGCTCGTCCAGCACGCCGCCGGTCCCGGAGTTCAGGTTTTCGACGAAGAAGGCCGCGCCGTTCAGAGTCAGGCTGTCGGTCAGCGCATAACCCAGCTTGAAGACATTGCCGCGCTTGCCCGAGTGGCCGGTGTTGCCGAAATCGCTGTCGTTGAAGCCGGGGACTGCGTTGGCCGCGATGTACTTGTAGGCCCACGAAGCTTCCCAGTCGCCCTTCTTGTTGATGCCGCCGACTTTCAAACCGAACGCCCAGGCAGTGCGTTCGTCCAGGCCGATGGCGCCGGCCGTGTCGGAGGTGTTGTTATCCTGGTCGAAGTCGGAAAGAGCACCGCCGCCGTTGTAGGCGATGTCATAGAACGGGCGGAAAGGAACTCCCATCGGGTAGACCGAGATTTCGTTGTAGAGTTCGATGACCTCGAAGTCTGCAACATCCAGGTTCCCCGTCGCGCCGGTCACGTTGGAGTTCCCGCGTGCAAGGGAAGTGCCAGCGATGGCCGAATTGCCGTTCTTGGCATAACCGTCATAGCTGTAGTAGGAAATTGCGCCGAGATAATCGACGGGGCGTTCAAGGAAAGGCGTATAAACCACCGCGTTCCAGCCTAGCTGATGCGCAAAAAGGTTGGCGTCTCCGCCGACCGCGCTGTCTTCGTCCAGTACGAACTGGCCGAGTGTGGCCCAGGCGTTCAGGTCGAAGCTGGAGCCGTCGAGCAGCGCAAAATCAAACTTCTCGATCGCGCCTTCGGGTTTCACGTCACGGTCCCAGACGATATCGGACGAGCCTTTTTCGAAAAGGTTATCCTGTTTACCCAAGATGATGGTGGTGTTCTTGAGCGGGCCGTAACCGCGAAGGATCGGAGGAGCATAGCTCGCGTAGGCCTTCTCGATGAACACATCCTTATAGTTGAAGTTGCTGTCGAAGGTCGTGTTGGTGGAGGTTGGATCAACCTGGGTGCCCGCCGAAGATTCGCCGGAGGCCATTGAGAACCCGATCTTCATGTCTTCACTAAGCTTCTTTTCAAAACCATAGCGCAGCCTGTAACGGAAGCGGTTGCGGTCGTCGGTTTCCGAAGAGGTGCCGTTGGTGTTCTGGAACGCTTCGTAGCGGAGCCGGAGATCGCCTTTGAACGAAAGGTCCTTGAGCCACTTGTTGGCGCCCCCGGTCGCGGCGGAGAGGCGTTCATTGAACTCGTAGTCGCTCATGGGGCCTGTGGCCGCGGGTTCGACCGAGGTTGCTGCCCCGCTGCCTGCGGGGCGGCGCTCCAGCCGTTCGATCTTGTCGTTCTGGCTGTCGATGGTGCGCTGCATCTGTTTCATGGAGTTCTGCATCTCCTGCACCATGTTCAGAAGCTGCGCGTCGTCGGCGAAGCCCGTGTTAACGGCCAGGAAAAACAGAAACGCTGCCGCGCCCGTTGGTTTCAAGATTTTCTTTTTTATCATCACACTTCTCCTTTTTTCTTTTTTATTGATTACAGTCTGCCGTCTACAATTTTTTTGAGAGTGCGGAGATTCCGCTCGACGTTTTTGGTGGCTTCGTCATAAGCAAGGCTGTCCGCGCGGCTCAGCGTTTTCTTTCGCGTCAGCTCAAGGATGAGCCGGTCGAGGCTTTCCCTCTGTGTCCTGAGCCCGGCGATAAGCATTTCCTGGTTTGCCATAGTTCCTTTCAATCGAAATTGGTGTAGAGGCCGATCTGGCTGGCAGGAAGACCCGCCTCGGGGGATCCCCCCGTCCTGAGCAGCCAGTTCCTGAAAATCTGGTTGGGATTGAACGGCCCGCTTTCGACCAGCTGCGATCTTTTCGGCGCGGGTTTAACGAACCTGATTTTCATTTTTCTTTTTTTGGGTGCGGCCAGTTTCATATTCCACCTCGCTTTTATTGGGCGGTCAGGAAATTCTGGTCAATGAAGTACGATTCTTTAATTTTTCTGAGCTTGCGCAGATTGCCGGCCACGAGCGTGGTGCGGCTGCCGTACATGAAAAAATCATGCGCATCCATGGAAGGTTTGCGTTCGATTTCCTCGATCAGCTCAGCGAGAATGGTGCTTTGTTTTTTCAGGCCTGCGAACATCATGCTTTTCTCGATCATAAGTTCCTCCTTTTTGGACGGAGGAAGCTTACTTCGGGCGTGTAAAAGCCAAATGGCAGGGGTGTAAAGCCTGGGTAAAAAACCCGGGGTTAAATAGGGGGCCTAGAGAGGGAGGGAGAAGGTAAAAACGGTGCCTTGGCCGGGCTTGTTTCTGCAGGAGATCGAACCGCCGTGGGCTTCCAGGATATGCTTCACAATAGCCAGCCCCAGCCCGGGGCCTGCGGCGGTTTCGCGGGA